>NZ_LGQU01000150.1:0-43370 GCF_003115935.1 Azospirillum sp. TSH20 | reverse complement strand
GAGCCCCGGCCCCCGCCAGTCGCCGTGGCGCAGCAGGGCCAGCGCGTGGCGATAGTCGGCGACGGTGTGGCGGGCGGTGGCGGCGAGGTCGCCGTCGGCCTTGTTGACGACCACGAGATCGGCCAGCTCGACGATGCCCTTCTTGATGCCCTGCAACTCGTCGCCGCCGGCCGGCAGCAGCAGCAGCATGAACAGATCGACCATGTCGGCGACCGCGGTTTCCGACTGGCCGACGCCGACCGTCTCCACCACGATCACGTCGAAGCCGGCGGCCTCGCAGATCAGCATCGCCTCGCGCGTGCGTCGGGCCACGCCGCCCAGCGTCGTCCCGGCGGGGGAGGGGCGGATGAAGGCGTTGGCTTCCCGCGACAGATCGACCATGCGGGTCTTGTCGCCCAGGATCGAGCCGCCGGTGCGCTGCGACGATGGATCGACCGCCAGTACCGCGACCTTGTGTCCCAGCCCGATGACATGCAGCCCGAACGCCTCGATGAAGGTCGATTTGCCCACCCCCGGCACGCCGGAGATGCCGAGTCGCACCGAGTTGCCGGTGTGGGGCAGCAACGCCGCCAGCAGCGCGTCGGCGGTTTCGCGATGGTCGGCGCGCGTCGATTCGATCAGCGTGATCGCCCGCGCCAGCGCCCGCCGGTCCCCCGACCGGACGGCTTCTGCTAGGCGGGCGGCGTCTTGCGGGGCGGTGTCGGTCATGGCGTCGGCGTCGGTCTGTGCGAGGGGAGCGGTACCCTACCTGTGGAGCGGTCCGGGATAAAGCCTTTGCCGGCGCGGGGTGTCGCCTTACAGCGGGGGGGAGGTGCGGCCGTGGGGAACAAGATTGACACGGATGTCACGGATGTAAGCACGGATGTCACGGATGCTGTTTGGAACGGTGTCAGCCGGCTTGGGCAATCAACATCATTGCCACCAGAATATTGAGCTTGGTCAGGCACCCACTTCGGCATCGGACATCCGGCTTTGCAAGCTCAAGAACATCCGTGACATCCGTGTCTTCATTCGTGACATCCGTGTCAATCTTGCCCGCACTTCCTGCGCCTAGGGGATCGCTCGCCCCCTACGTCCGCACCGCCGGCGACTCCACCGCCTCCAGGTTCAGGGCGGCGGCGAGCAGGGCGCGGGTGTACTCCTCGCGCGGGTCTTCGAAGATGCGCTGGGTCGGACCCTGTTCGACCACCTTGCCGTCCTTCATCACCATGACGTGGCTGGACAGCGCCCGCACCACCCGCAGATCGTGGCTGATGAACAGGTAGGCGAGGTTGTGGCGGGCCTGGATGTCGCGCAGCAGGTCGACGATCTGCGCCTGCACCGACATGTCCAACGCCGAGGTCGGCTCGTCCAGCACGACGAATTTCGGCTTCAGCACCAGGGCGCGGGCGATGGCGATGCGCTGGCGCTGGCCGCCGGAGAACTCGTGCGGATAGCGGTTGCGCGCTTCGGGCGGCAGGCCGACCTCTTCCAGCGCGCGGGCGACCATCGCCTCGCGTTCCTTGCTGTCGCCGATGCCGTGGATGCCCAGCCCCTCGCCGATGATCTGGCCGACCGACAGGCGGGGCGACAGGCTGCCGTAGGGGTCCTGGAAGACGATCTGCATCTCCCGCCGCAAGCCCCGCAGGCGCTTCGGTTGCCAGCCCTGGATGTCGGTGCCGTCGAAGCGGATGGCGCCCTCGCTGGCGTGCAGGCGCAGCAGAGCGAGGCCCAGCGTGGTCTTGCCCGATCCCGATTCGCCGACGACACCCACTGTGTGGCCGCGGCGCACCGCAACGTCGACGCCGTCCACCGCCTTGATATGGCCGACGGTGCGGCGCAGCAGCCCCTTCTTGATCGGGAAATAGACCTTCAGCCGGTCGGCGGCCATCACCTCCGCCGCGTCGTCGGGCGGGTTCAGCGGGTTGCCGCGCGGCTCGGCCGACAGCAGCTTCTGCGTGTAGGGGTGGCGCGGGCGGATGAACAGGTCGTCGACCTTGGCCTGCTCGACGATTTCGCCCTGGTTCATCACGCAGACGCGGTCCGCCATCTTGCGCACCACGCCGAGATCGTGGGTGATCAGCAGCAGCGCCATGCCGAAGCGGCTCTGCAGATCCTTCAGCAGCGCCAGGATCTGCGCCTGGATGGTGACGTCCAGCGCCGTGGTCGGTTCGTCGGCGATCAGCAGGTCGGGTTCGTTGGCCAGCGCCATGGCGATCATCACGCGCTGGCGCTGGCCGCCCGACAGCTCGTGCGGATAGGCGGTCAGCCGCTTTTCCGGGTCGGGCAGGCCGACGAGGCGCAGCAGTTCCAGGGTGCGGGCGCGGGCGGCGCTGGCCGACAGGCGCTTGTGCAGGAACAGGGTCTCGTTGATCTGCCGCTCGATGCTGTGCAGCGGGTTCAGCGAGGTCATCGGCTCCTGGAAGATCATGGCGATGCGGTTGCCGCGCACCTGCCGCAGGGTGCGCTCGTCGGCGCCCAGCAGTTCGGTGTCGCGGAAGCGGATCGAGCCGGCGGGATGGTGCGCCATCGGGTAGGGCAGCAGCTGCAGGATCGACAGCGCCGTGACCGACTTGCCGGAGCCCGATTCGCCGACGAGCGCCAGCGTCTCGCCCTTCTGGATGTCGAAGGACACACCCTTCACAGCCTGCGTCGCGCCGGCACCCGAGCGGAAATCGACACGCAGGCCCCGCACGGACAGCAGGTCGGGGTTGGGGGGCATGATGGTCATGTCGGCGAACGTCCGCAAAATCCCCCTCTCCCCCCCGGGGAGAGGGTCGGGGTGAGGGGGGAGCACCGCGTGGAGTCATGGGGTGATGAGAGACTTTGCGCTTCTTGCGAAGTCACGCAGTGCGTCCCCCTCACCCTAACCCTCTCCCCGGGGGGGAGAGGGGACTGGCGGTCGTGGTCGGTACACCCCATCACTCCGCCGCCTCCTTGCGGGCAGCCGTCGCCGCGCCGGCCTCGCCGGGCAGCGCGGTGGACATCTGGGCGATGGTCTTGCGCGGGTCGAAGGCGTCGCGCACTGCCTCGCCGATGAAGATCAGCAGGCTCAGCATGATCGCCAGCACGAAGAAGGCGGTCAGGCCGAGCCACGGCGCCTGCAGGTTGGCCTTGCCCTGGGCCAGCAGCTCGCCCAGCGACGGCGAGCCGGGCGGCAGGCCGAAGCCGAGAAAGTCCAGCGCGGTCAGGGTGGTGATCGAGCCGTTCAGGATGAAGGGCATGAAGGTCAGCGTCGCCACCATCGCGTTGGGCAGCACATGGCGCACCATGATGGTGACGTCCCCCGCCCCCAGCGCCTTGGCCGCGCGCACGTAATCCAGGTTGCGCGCCCGCAGGAACTCCGCCCGCACCACATGGACCAGCGCCGTCCAGGAGAACAGCAGCAGCAGGCCCAGCAGCCACCAGAAGGTCGGCGTCACCACGCTGGCCAGGATGATGAGGAGGAACAGGGTGGGAAGACCCTGCCAGATCTCGATGAAGCGCTGGAACAGCAGGTCGGTCAGCCCGCCGAAGTACCCCTGCACCGCACCGGCCGCCACGCCGATGACCGACGAAAAGGCGGTCAGCACCAGACCGAACAGAACCGAGATGCGGAAGCCGTAAATCAGCCGCGCCACCACGTCGCGCCCCTGGTCGTCGGTGCCCAGCCAGTTGTCGGCGGACGGCGGCGCCGGGGCGGGAACCGGCAGGTTGTAGTTGATGGTGCGGTAGCTGTAGGGGATCAGCGGCCAGACCATCCAGCCCTTGGAATTGATCAGGTCGCGGACATAGGGGTCGCGGTAGTCGGTCTCCGTCTCGAACTCGCCGCCGAAGGTGGTCTCGGGGTAGGCGTTGAAGACGGGCCAGTAGTAGTGATTCTCGTACTCGATCACCAACGGCTTGTCGTTGGCGATGAACTCCGCCCCCAGCGAGACGAAGAACAGCACCAGGAAGATCCAGAAGGACCAGAAGCCGCGGCGGTTCGCCTTGAAATTGGCCAGCCGGCGCCGGGTCAGCGGAGTCATCACACCCTCCGCGATTCGAAGTCGATGCGGGGATCGACCATGACATAGGTGATGTCGCCGACCAGATTCATGATCAGCCCCAGCAGCGTGAAGAAGTACAGCGTGCCGAACATCACCGGATAGTCGCGGTTGATCGCCGCCTCGAAGCCCAGCAGCCCCAGTCCGTCGAGCGAGAAGATCACCTCGATCAGCAACGCGCCGGTGAACAGGATGCCGATGAAGGCGCCGGGGAAGCCGGCGATGACGATCAGCATGGCGTTGCGGAAGACATGGCCGTACAGCACGCGGTTTTCCGTCAGGCCCTTGGCGCGGGCGGTGATGACGTACTGCTTGCCGATTTCCTCCATGAAGGAGTTCTTGGTCAGCATCGTCAGGCCGGCGAAGCCGCCGATCACCATCGACAGCACCGGCAACGCCATGTGCCAGAAGTAATCCAGAACCTGTTTGTACCAGGGCAGATCGCCCCAATTGTCCGACACCAGCCCGCGCAAGGGGAACCAGTCGAGATAGCGCCCGCCGGCGAACAGCACGATCAGCAGCACGGCGAACAGGAAGCTGGGAATCGCATAGCCGACGATGACGACGCCGGAGGTCCAGACGTCGAAGGGCTGGCCGTCGCGCACCGCCTTGGCGATGCCGAGCGGGATGGAGACCAGATAGACGATCAGCGTCGTCCAGATGCCGAGCGAGATCGACACCGGCATCTTTTCAATCACCAGATCGACCACCCGGCGGTCGCGGAAGTAGCTGGTGCCGAAATCGAAGCGGATGTAGTTCGACATCATGTGGATGAAGCGTTCGTGCAGCGGCTTGTCGAAGCCGAACTCCTTCTCCAGCTGCTTGATGAAGGCGGGATCCAGCCCCTGGGCGCCGCGGTACTTGCTGCCGCTGTCGCCGCCGGTCTGGTTCTGGCGCTGGGCGGTGTTGGCGTCGCCGCCGGCCGAACCGCCGATGCGCGAGGTCGCCTCGACCGCCGTGCCCTGGACGCGGGCGATCATCTGCTCGATCGGGCCGCCGGGGGCGATCTGCACGATCAGGAAATTGATCACCATGATCCCGAACAGGGTGGGGATGATCAGCAACAGGCGGCGGATGATGTATGCCAGCATCGCGGGTGTCCCGACCCTCCCCAATCCTCAAGGAAACGACAGCTTAGACCAGAGCATTGTACGTGTCAGGCGGCTCAGGGTTCCGTGCGGCGTGCGCTGTTGGCCAGCTTGGCGTTCTTTTCCGGATCGACCCACCACGTGTCCTGGAAGCCCAGGCCGTATTTGGGGGCAACCGCCGGATGGGAGAAACGGTTCCAGTAGGCGACGCGGTACACCGTGTCGTGCCAATGCGGGATGACGTACCAGTTCCACAGCAGCACGCGGTCCAGCGCCCGGGTGGCGGCGATCAGCGACTCGCGGTCGGGGGCGGCGATCAGCGTCTCCACCAGCTTGTCGACCACCGGGTTCCTGATGCCGATGGCGTTGCGGCTGCCCGGCTGGTCGGCACGCGAGGATTCCCAGTAGTCGCGCTGCTCGTTGCCGGGCGACAACGACTGCGCGAACCGCTCGATGATCATATCGTAATCGAAATTATCGGTGCGGTTCTGGTACTGCGCGCTGTCGACCACGCGGATTTGCGCCTCGATGCCGGCGCGCTCCAGATTGCGGACGAAGGGCTGGACGATGCGCTCCATGTCGGCCTGGACCAGCAGGATCTCGAAGCGGAAGGGCTGGCCCTGGGCGTTGACCAGCTTGCCGTTCTTCAGCTCCCAGCCGGCTTCCTTCAGCAGGCCCAGCGCCGTGCGCAGGTTGCCGCGGATGTTGCCGCTGGCGTCGGTCTTCGGCGGCTCGTACGGCTTGGTGAACACCTCGTCCGGGATCTGGCCGCGGAACGGTTCCAGCAGCTTCAGCTCGGCGGGGGAGGGCAGGCCGGTGGATGCCAGCTCGGTATTGGCGAAATAGCTCTTGGTGCGCTGATAGAGGCCGTAGGACAGGTTGGCCCGCGTCCACTCATAGTCGAACAGGTAATTCAGCGCCTCGCGCACCCGGCGGTCCTCGAAGATCGGCCGGCGGATGTTGAACACGAAGGCCTGCATGCCCTGCGGGTCCTGATGCTTGATCTCCTCCTTGACGATCTGACCGTTCTGCACCGCCGGGACATTGTAGCCGGTGGTCCAGTTCTTCGACGAGTTCTCCAGCCGGAAATCATAGGCGCCGGCCTTGAACGCCTCGAACGCCACGTCGAGGTCGCGGTAGTAGTCGTAGCGGATGCGGTCGAAATTGTAGCGGCCACGGTTGATCGGCAGATCCTTGGCCCACCAGTCCTTCACCCGCTCATAGGTGATGGAACGGCCGGGCTGCACGTCCACCACCTTGTAGGGACCGCTGCCGACCAGCGGCTCCAGGGTCGTGGTGGCGAAATCGCGATTGGCGAAGGCGTGCTTGGGCAGCACCGGCAGCTGGCCCATGATGACAGGCAGCTCAGGGTTGTTGCCATCCCGGAACGAGAATTTGACCGTGCGCTCGCCGGTCTTCTCCGCCTTCGTCACGTCGGCATAGTAGGTCCGGTAGAGCGGATGGCCCTTTTCGCGGAGCGTGTCGAAGCTCCAGATCACGTCGTCCACCGTGACCGGCTTGCCGTCCTGGAATCGGGCCTCCGGCCGCAGGGTGAAGGCCACCCAGGTGTGGTCCGGCGCGACCTCGATGCTTTCGGCCAGCAGGCCGTATTCGGTGATCGCCTCGTCACCGTTGCTGGTGGTCAGGGTCTGGAACGCCAGCCCGGAGCCGGCGGCGGCCTGTCCGCGCAGGATGAAGGGGTTGAGGTTGTCGAAGCCGCCGAAGGCCATCAGCTTGACCTCGCCGCCCTTCGGCGCGTCGGGATTGACGTAGTCGAGATGCTGGAAATCCGGTCCGTATTTCGGCTTGCCGTGCAGCGCCAGGGCGTGGCTGCCCCGGCTCTGGTCCTGGCCCTGCGCGAGGACCGGGGTCGCCAGCAGCAGAAGCCCTGCCATCGCCGCTGTCATACCGGTGCCCAGCCACCGCATCCGACCCGTCATGCCCGATCCCCTCCCTCGCTTGTTTTCTCGAAAAGCGTTCAGCCTGATGGAGTTAGCCCGGCAATGGGGCGTCATCAAGGCTGCGCCGCCTTGCTAGCCGGATCGACCCACCAAGTCGCCGGGAAATTGGTGCTGCGATAGTCCTGGTCGTATTTCGGCCAGACCGCGGGATGGGCCAGCCACACCTTGTGGGCGATCCAGCTTTCCGGGTTGTACCATTGCGGCACCATGTAGAAGCCCCACAGCAGAACGCGGTCGAGCGCGCGGGTCGCCGCCTGGACGCTGTCCAGATCCTTGGCGGCCAGCGCCTTTTCGATCAGCGCGTCGGCCACCGGGTCGTGGATGCCGGAATAATTGGCCGAGCCCTTGGTGCCGGCGGCGGCGGACCCGAAATAGCCGCGCAGTTCGGTGCCCGGCGGGGTGAAGAAGCTGAGATTGACGATGATCGCGTCGAAATCGAATTCGTCCAGCCGCGCCTGATACTGGGCGGTGTCGACGAGGCGCAAGGACGCGTCGATGCCGACGCGGCGCAGCGTCTCGACATAGGGCTGGATGACGCGGGTCAGCGCCCCGGTGCCGTCGAGGAACTCGATCGCCATCACCTCGCCGGTCTTCGCATTGGTCAGCTTGCCGTTGCGGACCTCCCAGCCGGCCGCCTTGAACAGGCGCGTCGCCTCGCGCACCTGGGCGCGGTTGTTGCCGCTGCCGTCGCTGGTGGGCAGGGTGAAGGGCTGGGTCAGCACCCGCTCCGGCAACTGCGCCTTGTAGGGGTCCAGCAGTGCCAGTTCCGCCGGGCCGGGCGGTCCCTTCGCCCCGAAGTCGGAGTTGGGGAAGTTGCTGAGCGTGCGCTTGTACTGGCCGTACAGGATGTTCTTCTGGATCCAGTCGAAGTCGAACAGCAGGGTCAGCGCCTCGCGCACCTGCGGATCGGCGAACTTGGCGCGCCGGGTGTTCAGGCGGAAACCCTGGGCGCCGAGCGGCAGTTCGCTCGGCACCTCCAGCGTCTTCACCCGGCCGTCCTTGACGGCGGGGAAGTCGTAGCCGGTGGTCCAGCGCTGCGCCCGGTATTCGCCGCGGAAGTCGTAGGCGCCGGCCTTGAACGCCTCGAACATCACGTCGTCGTCGCGGTAGAAGTCGTCCTTCACCGTGTCGAAATTGTAGAAGCCGCGGGCGGTCGGCAGATCCTTCGCCCACCAGTCGGCGACCCGTTCGTAGGTGATGGAGCGGCCGGGATCGACGATCTTGATCCGGTAGGGACCGCTGCCCAGAACCGGCTCCAGCGTCGTCTTGGAGATGTCGCGGCCATTGGCGGTCCACCAATGCTTGGGCTGCGGCGCGAAGGTGACGGCGAAGTCGATGATCGGCTTGATCTCCCCCGTGCCGGTCAGGGTGATCTTGAAGCGGCGGTCGTCCAGCGCCTCCACCTTGGCGATGTGGTCGAGGAAGGACTTGATGAAGGGCGCACCGTGGGCCTGGATCGCATCCCAGGTGAAGATCGCGTCGGCGCTGGTGATCGGCGTGCCGTCATGCCAGTGGGCGCCCTGGCGCAGCGTGAAGATGGCCCAACCATAGTCGTCCGGCACCTCGACGCTTTCCGCCAGATGGGCATAGGCGGCGTCCAGCTCCCAGCCGGACCCGACCATCAGCGTGTCGGAGATCAGCCCCAGCGTCCGCGGCCGCACCCCGCGCAGGATCAGCGTGTTCAGGCTGTCGTAGGTGCCCGGCTGCGATTCGGCCAGCCCGATCGACCCGCCCTTGGGCGCATCGGGATTGACGTGGGGGAAATGGGTGAAGCCGGGCTTGAATTGCGGCTCGCCGAACTGCTTCAGCGCGGTGACGGTCACGGTTCCCGCCCAGGCAGGCGTGAGGGCGGCCGGCGCGGCAAGGGTCAGGATCGTGGCGGCAACGGCGAGAAGGCGGCGCATCGGCGGTCCTGTTTGGGGGAGCGGGCGTCTTGGTTAGATTGCCACGCCCGTGCCCCGGTCAAGCGCAATTCCGGTTCAGGTTCAGCGGCTTTGCGAGCGTCGCCAGTGATCGGCCATGCGGTCCATCAACTGGCGATAGCGGCGGTCCTCCCGCATCAGTTTGCGCACCGACTTCCCGTTGCGCGGGTCGGCCAGCATCCAGGCTTCCGCCGCCGCCTGATGCTCCGGATGGATGGACAGCAGGTAGATGGCCGCCTGTTCCGGAGACGCAACGGCGGTTTCCTTAAGTCCTTCCAGGATGGCGCCGACATAGAGCGGCAGCACTTTGCGGAAATCCTCCGGCCCACCCTCCGCGTCGGTGGGAGTACCGGAGGAGGCGTCATCGGCCATCAGCGCGTTGCGTTCGGCCGCCGGCAGGGCGAAGAAGGCGTCCAGCCCCAACAGCAGGTCGCAGACGGTCTTCTTGCGCACCATCCAGTTCGACCCGCCCGATACCCGCGCCGCCAGGCTTTCCAGAAAGGGCCTCAGCTTTTCAGGGGACGTTTCGAAAACGGAACGCGCGGGCGGCTCGATGGTGGTCATCGTCGGGGCGGTCATCTCCGTGTCCTCAACCGGCCAGCGCCTTCATGGCGTCCTGGTGGGTCTGCGGGTCGCCGGCGGCGATCACCCGGCCGCTGGAGTTGGCGTCGAGCGGCTTGCCCTCCCAATCCGTCATCAGCCCGCCGGCCCCGGTCACCACCGGCACCAGCGCCGCGAAGTCGTACAGCTTCAGTCCCGACTCGACGACGAGGTCGTAATAGCCGGACGCCAGCAGGCCGTAGGTGTAGCAGTCGCCGCCATAGGCCGCCGTCTTCACCTTGGCGGCGACGCGGCGGTAGGCCTCGTAATCGCTGCCGGGGAACAGGTCGGGCGAGGTGGTCCCGAACATCGCGGCAGGCAACCCGCCGGGGCAGGGGCGGACGCGCACCGGCTGGCCGTTGTGGGTGGTCGGCCGGCCTTCCACGCCGATCCAGCGGTCGCCGACGATGGGCTGGTCGATGATGCCCAGAACCGGGCGGCCATGGTGCAGCAGGGCGATCAGCGTGCCGAAGATCGGCCGGCCGGTGATGAAGGACTTGGTGCCGTCGATGGGGTCGATCACCCACACCCATTCGGCGTCCAGGTTCTTGGTGCCGTGCTCCTCGCCATAGATGCCGTCGTCGGGGCGCTGGCTTTCGATGATGGTGCGGATGACATGCTCCGCCTCGCGGTCGGCGATGGTGACCGGCGAGGCGTCGGCCTTGTCGTCGATGGTAACGGGGGTGCGGAAATAGCGGCGGACGACGCTGCCGCTGGAGTCGGCCAACCGCTGGGCGAGCGCCACCATCGGGGCGGGGCAGGGTTCGGTCATGGTCGCTCCTTCGAATCTGTCAGACTGGTTGCCGCATCCTACCGGTGCCCGCCCGCCCCGGAAACCCGAAAGCGCCCTGTCCAGGCTTCAGGCTTCGTGTCGGGTGCGGTTCGTGCCGCCGCAGGACAGCTAGGCCACCGGGAGGGCTTTTCGCCCGGCACGGCTTGTGGCAGCCTCGACCGGCCATGATGAACCGACCCAACATCTATGCCGCCGCGCCGGTCGACCGCGCCTCCCTCCGCCGTAAGGACGAGGAGTGGCTGACGGAGGCTTGGCTCGCTCCTGCGTCCCGTGTCCTGCCGATCTGGCAGACCAAGAGCTTCGTCGCCGGGCCCCAGGATGCGCCGCGCGCCGTCCTGCTGCCGGCGGAAGGGCTGGATGCGGTGCCGATCTTCCTCGGGCTGATGGAGGATGGCACCCCGCTCTTCACCGTCGACCTGTCGATGGTCGAGGAGCCGGACGGGCTGCCGGCCTTGCGGGGCCACGGCCGGTTCGAGGATCTGCGCGCCACCGGGCCGCTGATGCCGGAAGGGGAGGCGGCGCTGTGCGCCTATGCCCGCGGCATGGTGTGGTGGAACGCCCGCCACCGCTTCTGCGGGGTCTGCGGCTCTCCGGCCGCGTCGGCGGAGGGCGGGCATGTGCGCCTCTGCACCAACCCCGACTGCGCCACCCACCATTTCCCGCGCACCGACCCGGCCGTCATCATGCTGGTCCATGACGGCGGCGACCGGATCGTGCTGGGCCGCCAGAGCCGTTTCCCGCCGGGCATGCATTCGGTGCTGGCCGGCTTCCTGGAGCCGGGCGAAAGCCTGGAGGACACCGTCGCCCGCGAGGTGTTCGAGGAGGTCGGGCTGACGGTGACCGACATCCAATACCGGTCGTCGCAGCCCTGGCCCTTCCCGTCCTCGCTGATGCTGGGCTTCATGGCGCGGGCCACCAGCTTCGACATCGACACTGGCAACGACGAACTGGAAAGCGCCCGCTGGTTCGACCGCGACTTCCTGCGCACACACACCCCGGACGAGACCTTCCGCCTCGCCCGCCCCGACTCGATCGCCCACCGCCTGATCCGCGAATGGATGGCGGAAGGGTGAAGAGGGTCAGTGGATGAACAGCTTGACGAAGATGCCGATCTGAAAGGCAAGGACGAAGCCGAGCATCCACTTCATCAGGTTCATGTCGGACTTCAGCGCCCCGACATCGTCATCCCGTTTGCTGAGGGCTGCGGCTGCTTTCACGGCTTTGTCCTCCGGCACGTCGATAGACCGGAACGCCTCATAGACTTCGCTCTGCATCGTGGTCATGAGGCGCCGCTCCGGTCCCTTTCCATGAGAACAGACTATAAGATGATCGGTGCCGTCCGTCCGTTCAACGGCCGAATGGTCGCGGTTCCATCATCCGTCTCAAAGCCGCCCCCTCAATGCCGCCGTTGCGGTCCCACTGCGCGGGCGGGGGAGCAGCGGCGGTCGAAGGGGTTGGGGTGGCGGGTGCAGGTGTCGTTGTAGAGCGTCATCAGCGAGGCCGCTTCGGCCGGACGGCGGCGGTCGGCGCTGCACAGGTTGTCCCACACCATCTGGCGGACGGCGGCGTCGCCCCAGGGCTCAACCAGAAGCGAGGCGCCCTTTTCCAGGGCGGTCATGAAGGGGAGATGTTCGTGGGCGGCGATCTGCGCCACCTCCTCCGCCTCCAGATTGGCCAATCCCAGGCAATCGTCCATCGTGAGCATGGCAACCTCCATCCGTGGCGCCATGGCCGTCGGCGGGGTTTCACCCGTCAGCCGCCGTGGTGTCTTGTTGTATTCGTGGGCTTATGAGTCCGGTCCTTGCCGGTCTTTATTGTATAACAACTTTCGCTAATCATGCCCAGCACCTGCCGGACGTGGCCACGGCTAAGTCGCGTCACTGCGGCAGAATGACGCGCGACTTGCGGCGGCTGCGAAAAGACTTGCGGCGTTGCGGGAGAGAGACGCCGGGAGGGTATCAGTCCTCGCCGACGCGCTGGCTTTCCTGATAGCGGAACGGGTTGGCCGGATAGACGCCGAGGATCTTGACCTCGCGGGCAAAGAAATCCAGTTCCTCCAGGGCGAGGCGCAGCAGGCGCTCGTCCGGATGGCCCTCCACGTCGGCGTAGAACTGCGTCTGGGTGAAGTGGCCGCCGACCATGTAGCTTTCCAGCTTGGTCATGTTGACGCCGTTGGTGGCGAAGCCGCCCAGCGCCTTGTACAGAGCGGCCGGCACGCTGCGGACGCGGAAGACGAAGGTGGTGATCGTCTTGCAGGAGCCGAGCGCCGGCAGCTTGGGCTCGCGCGCCAGGATCAGGAAGCGGGTGGTGTTGTGGGCGGCGTCCTCGATCCCGCTCCTCAGGATGTCGAGGCCGTAGATCTCGGCGGCCAGCGAGGAGGCGATGGCGGCATGGCGCGGGTCGTTCATCGCCGCGATCTCTTTCGCCGCCCCCGCCGTGTCGGCATGGTTGATCGCCTGCAGGCCCAGCTCGCGGATGGCGGTCTGGCACTGGGACAGCGCCTGGATGTGGCTGCGTACGGTCTGGATGCTGTCCAGCGTGGCGCCCTTCGGCGCCAGCAGCTGGTGGTTCACCCGCTGGAAATGCTCGCCGATGATGTGCAGGCCGCCTTCGGGCAGCAGGTAATGGTTGTCGGCGACGCGGCCGGCGATGGAGTTCTCCACCGGAATCATCGCCAGCGAGGCGCGGCCCTCGCGCACCGCCGAAAAGGCGTCCTCGAAGGTGGCGCAGGGCATCGTCGTCATGGTCGGCCGCGCGTTGCGGCAGGCCAGATCGGAATAGGCGCCGGGGAAGCCCTGGAAGGCGATGATGTTGGAGTTGGGCATGGACAAAATTCCCCCGGCGGATCTTGGAAAGGCGGGTCGGTAAGGTTTCAGCCGGCCTTGCGGCCGGACAGCATCAGATTTCAGCCGCCCTTGCGGGCGGACAGGAGGGCGCAGGCGCGCTCCAGGTCGGCGGGAGTATCGACACCCAACGGAACCGCGTCAACGACCGCCGCGTCGATGCGCATGCCGTTGGACAGGGCGCGCAGCTGCTCCAGCCGCTCGCGCTGCTCCAGCACCGAGGGCGGCAGCGACACGAAACGCTCCAGTGCCGCCCGGCGGTAGGCGTAGAGGCCGATGTGGTGATAGAGCGGACCGTCGCCGGTCGGCGCGGTGGCGCGGGTGAAATAGAGCGCGCGGCCCTGACGGGCACCGGGGGGCAGCTCCAGCACCGCCTTGACCACGTTGGGGTCGCCGATTTCCTCCTCCCGCGTGATCTCGACGACCAGAGTGGCGATGTCGACCTCCGGGTCGGCCAGCGGAGCGAAGGCGGCGCGCACGCTCTCCGGCTCGATGGTCGGCAGGTCGCCCTGCACATTGACCACCGCGTCGTGCCGCCCCTCCGGGTCGATCAGCCGCAGCGCCTCGAAGATGCGGTCGGAGCCCGAGGGATGGTCGGGGCGCGTCAGCACGGCGGTGCCGCCGGCGGCTTCGACGGCGCGGGCGATCTCCGGCTCGGCGCAGGCGACCACCACCGGGCCGATGGCGGCCTCCATGGCGCGGCGCAGCACATGGACGATCATCGGCGCGCCCAGGATGTCGGCGAGCGGCTTGCCGGGCAGCCGGGTGGAGGCCATGCGCGCCGGGATCACCACGATCGGGTTGACGGGACGGGTGGGGCTGGAGGCGGTCGGCATGGCGCGGAAGCTCCGGTGGAAAGGGGATGAGGTCCGCCAGAGCGGGCCAGACGGCATTGGCGCGGGTGAAACATGGACGCCGGTACGGCGTCAAGTGCCGGTACGGCCCGAATGGAGGACGTTTTGCAGTGCAGCGTAATGCGCAAGGAAATTAAGTGGTTGGTGACTGCGACAAATTTGTATGCGACCTTTTTTCGCGGTCCGCTGGGCTATGACAAGCTTCGGACCGCGGGCTATGGTAACCGCGGCGCGTTCGGCCGCGGGCGGGAGAAACGCCGAGTGTACTGAAATAGGGAAAAAAGGGGCTCTCAATGAGCATGGAGTGGAACAAGGTTTTCGGCGCCGTGCTGCTGGCCGGGCTGATCGCGATGCTGGCCGGATTCGCGTCCAAGGTGCTGGTTCATTCGAAGCCGCTCGAACAGAGCGTCTATGTCATCGCGACGCCCGAGGGGGCAAGCGCGCCCGCCGACAAGGGTGCCGCTCCCACCGGTCCGGCGCCGATCGCGCCGCTGCTCGCCGCCGCCAGCCCGGAAGCCGGCCAGAAGGTCGCCAAGGCTTGCGCCGCCTGCCACAGCTTCGACAAGGGCGGTTCGGCCAAGGTCGGCCCGAACCTGTACGGCATCGTCGGCGGTCCGAAGGGCCACATGCAGGGCTTCGGTTACTCCGATGCCCTGGTCAAGACCGGCGGCACCTGGACCTATGACGAGCTGAACAAGTTCCTCTACGACCCGAAGGCTTATGCCCCGGGCACCAAGATGACCTTCGCCGGTCTGAAGAAGGACGACGACCGCGCCGCCGTCATCGCCTACCTGCGCTCGCTGGCCGACAGCCCGCAGCCGCTGCCGCAGTAAGGCTCAGGGCGAGCAACGCTCAGGGTAAGGGCACCGGGCGCGCCCGCGGCCGGAAACAAAAAAGGCCCCGCTCTCGCAAGAGGGCGGGGCCTTTTTGTTTGGAAATCCCCCTCTCCCCGGGGGGGAGAGGGGATCTACCGGCGCAGGCCGCAGGCGATCTCCAGATAGTCGGGGTCGTTTTCCGGGGTCAGCCAGCCGTGGCGGACCAGGAAATCGGTCACCACGAGGTTGACGTTGAACTTCCAGTCGCCGGTACCCCGCACCGAGTCGGCCACCCTGTCCAGCGGCCAGAGTTCAAAGGTCTCCACCTCGCCGTCGGTGTTGACCGGGGTGACGCCGGGCGGAAGCTCCAGGTCGTAGACGAACAGGCGGTCGCGCTTCAGCCCGGCCGGCGTCTCCATGGTGTAGCTGATGGCGCCGACCGGCACGGCGCGGCGCGCGGTCTCGGCGTCGAGCCCGGCCTCCTCCGCCGCCTCCTTTTCAAGATTCTCGGCCAGCGTCAGGCCGATGGGCTGGCCGCCGGCGATCAGGTTGTCGAACTGGCCCGGCGCCACCTCGCGGTCGCGGGCGCGGCGGCCGACCCACAGCAGAAGGCCGCCGGCCTCATCGCGGACGAAGCCGTTGATGTGCAGGCCATAGGCCTCGATGCCGAAGGCGCCGACCGCGGCGCGGTCCAGCCGGGCCAGCGGCTCCGCCCCCCAGCGCGGCAGGATGGGGTAATATTCCCCGCGCAACGCCTTGACCGTGCCCTGCTCCACCAGATAGGCGGCGGCATGGTCGAGCAGGGTGGAGCGCGCTTCGAAGTCCCGGATCTCGGGCGCGATGGTCAGCCGGTCGGCGGTGGCGACGAAGCCGGGATCGACGCCGGGCAGCGCGTCGGCCAGGGCATGGCGCACCCAGCCCACGGTGTGGCCGTCCAGCTCGAAGGGGCGGAAGCCGGACAGGTCGTGCGCGTTGCACGCGCGGATGTGATCGAGGAAGCTCATGCGTCCCATCTAAGCGGGGCCGAAGGACCGGCGCAACCGCTCATCCAGGGCACTCCGCACCCTCATATTTTTGGACATCTTGCACGACCCTGGTTGCCATCGTACACAGGTTCAGACACGAAATGATCCCCGGCGCCAGTCCGTCGGGGGTGGCTCAAGCGAAAGGGCGGGCGTGGTGGCTGACCGTTCGGCTGAAGACACTGAGGCGGGCCAGACGGAGACGCCGTTCGGCGCCCTATCGGTCCTGGTTGTCGAGGACGAGTCCTTCACCCGCATGGTGTTGGCGAAGATGCTGGGCACGCTGGGCGTCAAGGCGGTGCATCAGGCCGCCGACGGCGAGTCGGGCCTCGCCGCCGTCGCCGCCCATTCTCCCGATCTGGTGCTGTGCGACGTGGAAATGCAGCCGATGGACGGCTTCGGCTTCGTCCGCGCGCTCCGCGCCGGCGGCGAGCCTTACCGACATGCCCTGCCGGTGGTGCTGATGAGCGGCCGTGTCGACAGCGACCGCGAGGCCCAGGCGCGTGACGGTGGCGCCGACGCGGTGCTGGCCAAGCCGGTCACCCCCGCCAGCCTGCGCGAGGTGCTGGCCATGGGGCTGGGGACCAGCCTTCCGGCCTGAGCGGGCCTTGGCCGAAAGTCTCGTCCACCGCCTGTGATTGTCGCCCCCACGGCGGCGGCCGGCCAAGCACGGACCCCTCCTTTAAAATTTCCCACCCCGTGGCAAGCTTGCCAAGTTGTTGAAACAATTCGGTAATCCAGCGGTAGCCCCCCACCGTGCCGCATGGGCGCCGCATCCTCACCCAATTTCCGCCTTGTTGATGGGGACGATTGGGACGCAACATGATCTCAAAGAGGTATTGGGGCGAAGTGCTGCGGAGCACCGGCCATACGATACGGCCAGCCGCAATGTCGCTTGCGAGATTTTGTTAAGGTTTGGAGTTCAGCATCGACGGTAAATCCCTGCGCCGTGCTTGGTCGAGGCGGCGCGCTTGCTTGAGGAGGCCGATGGCGTGATCAAGAGGGCCCGATCGAACCGCAATGGATCGACCAGCACTGGGCAACTCTCCCCGACCGGACGGGCAACGACGACTGCCGCCGGATACACGCCGTCTCTCTGCAAAGCCGTCACACTCCAATCGCCGAACCTTCCGCACGCGCGGCAAACACGCGCGCTGGTTGAGCAGGTGCGCTCGCCGCACCCACACTGGCCGTGGGACCTAGGTCCTATGGCTGAGGCCGGCTCCACAGCGGGCTTTCCGGCTATGGAGCCTGAGTGCCTGGAAAGCTCTAGGTGGAGCATTACATTCAAAAATGACTCGTTCGGGGGTTGCCGCGTCGCAGGACGGACGGCTCCCGGCCTTCACAGGACCGTTCCTTACACCAGACCGCTGGCTTCTACCGCTGAGCGGGGAGGCTGTGGACCCCTTGAGGTCCGCGTCTTCCCTGGAGTGCCCCATGGATCGCGGCATGCGCCGCGGCCTGCCGCCGCAGCCACCGGCGGCGCCCCGGCGCATCGGACCAGATAAGACGGAGCGACGAATGTTCCCGGCCGACGAACTGTTCACGCGCTACACGCAGAATTACGAGACCCGCCGCGAGACCGAGATGTCCCTGATGGACTATCTCCAGCTGTGCCGCGACGACCCCATGTCCTACGCCTCGGCCTCCGAACGCATCCTGGCCGCCATCGGCGAACCGGAGGTGGTCGACACGGCCCGCGACCCGCGGCTTGGCCGCATCTTCATGAACCGGACCATCAAGGTCTATCCCGCCTTCTCCGAGTTCTACGGCATGGAAGAGACGATCGAACGGATCGTCGGCTTCTTCCGCCACGCAGCCCAAGGCTTGGAAGAGCGCAAGCAGATCCTCTACCTGCTGGGCCCGGTCGGCGGCGGCAAGTCGTCGCTGGCGGAGCGGCTGAAGTCGCTTGTGGAGAAATGCCCGATCTACGTCCTGAAGGCCGGCAAGGAGATCAGCCCGATCTTCGAAAGCCCGCTCGGCCTGTTCAACCCCGACGAGATCGGCGACGAGCTTGAGGAACGCTTCGGCATCCCGAAGCGCCGCCTGACCGGGCTGATGAGCCCCTGGGCGGTCAAGCGCCTCGACGAATTCGGCGGCGACATCAACCGCTTCAAGGTGGTGAAGCTGCATCCCAGCAAGCTGCGCCAGATCGGCGTGACCAAGACCGAGCCGGGCGACGAGAACAACCAGGACATCTCGTCCCTGGTCGGCAAGGTCGACATCCGCAAGCTGGAGATCTACAGCCAGAACGATCCCGACGCCTACAGCTTCTCCGGCGGCCTGAACCGGGCGACCCAGGGCATGCTGGAATTCGTCGAGATGTTCAAGGCGCCGATCAAGATGCTGCACCCCCTGCTGACCGCGACGCAGGAGGGCAACTATGTCGGGTCCGAGAATATCGGCGCCATCCCCTTCCAGGGCGTGATCCTGGCCCACTCCAACGAGGCGGAGTGGCAGACCTTCAAGAACAACAAGAACAACGAAGCCTTCATCGACCGCATCTGCGTCATCAAGGTCCCCTACTGCCTGCGGGTGGCGGAAGAGCAGAAGATCTACGAGAAGCTGGTCCGCAGTTCCGATCTGGCGACCGCGCCCTGCGCCCCGGCGACGCTGGAGATGCTGGCCCGCTTCTCGGTGCTGTCGCGCCTGCGCGAGCATCCGAACAGCAGCTTCTACAGCAAGATGCGGGTCTATGACGGCGAAAGCGTCAAGGAAACCGATCCCAAAGCCAAGTCGATGCAGGAGTACAAGGATCAGGCCGGCGTCGACGAGGGCATGGGCGGCATCTCCACCCGCTTCGCCTTCAAGGTCCTGGCCTCCACCTTCAACTACGACTCGACGGAGATCTCGGCCGATCCGGTGCATCTGATGTATGTGCTGGAACAGGCGATCAAGCGCGAACAGTTCCCGGAGGAGACGGAGAAGAAGTACGTCGAGTTCATCAAGGCCGAACTCGCTCCGCGCTATGCCGAATTCATCGGCAATGAGATCCAGAAGGCCTATCTGGAATCCTACTCCGATTATGGCCAGAACCTGTTCGACCGCTACGTGGACTATGCCGACGCCTGGATCGAGGACCAGGACTTCAAGGATCCCGACACCGGCCAGCTGATGAACCGCGAGCTGCTGAACCAGGAGCTGACCAAGATCGAGAAGCCGGCGGGCATCGCCAACCCGAAGGACTTCCGCAACGAGGTGGTGAAGTTCGCCCTGCGTGCCCGCGCGGCGAATGCCGGCCGCAACCCGTCCTGGACCTCCTACGAGAAGATCCGCGAGGTGATCGAGAAGCGGATGTTCAGCCAGGTCGAGGATCTGCTGCCGGTCATCAGCTTCGGCTCGAAGAAGGACGGCGAGACCGAGAAGAAGCACACCGAGTTCGTCTCGCGCATGATGTCGCGCGGCTACACCGAGCGGCAGGTCCGCCGGCTGGTCGAGTGGTACATGCGGGTGAAGCAGGCGGGCTGAGGCCGAAGGGCTGAGGCAGGCACGCTGACGGGGTGCATAATTGCCGCGGGGCGGGGTGTTGCAACGCCCCGCGGCGACCCCACTGTCATAGAATGCTGTCAGAGTTCGAAGGCCGCGTGACGAAACGGGTGGGAGGGCCAGCCCCTTGATGAACATCATCGACCGTCGCCTGAACCCGCAAGGCAAGAGCCTGGCCAACCGCCAGCGCTTCCTGCGCCGTGCCAAGGAACAGGTGGTCAAGGCGGTCCGCGACGCCTCCGGCAAGCGGGGCATCCAGGATATCGAGAACGGCGAGAAGGTGACGATCGCCGCGGGCGGGGTGCGCGAACCGTCCTTCCACCGCGCCTCCCAAGGCGGGGTGCGCGACTATGTCGTGCCCGGCAACAAGGAATATGTGGAAGGCGACACCATCCAGCGCCCGGACGGCGGCGGTGGCGGCCGCGGCAGCGAAGGCAGCGCCGATGGCGAGGGCGAGGACGAGTTCCGCTTCGTCCTGTCGCGCGACGAGTTCCTCGACATCTTCCTGGAGGATCTGGAGCTTCCCGATCTGGTGAAGCAGAAGGTCAAGCAGTCCGAATCGCACACGCTGACGCGGGCCGGCTATTCGGTGTCGGGTTCACCCGCCAACCTCAATCTTGTCCGCACCATGCGGAACAGCCTGTCGCGCCGCATCGCGCTGAAGCGCCCCAAGCGCGACGAGATCCGCGAGCTGGAGGAGTTGCTGCGCGAAGCCGAGGAGGCCGGCGAGGATGCCGACCAGATCCAGGCGCTGCGCGAACAGCTGGAACACATCGTCCTGCGCTCCAAGCGCATTCCCTTCATCGACCCGATCGACGTCCGCTACAACCGGTTCGAATCGGTGCCGAAGCCGATCGCCCAGGCGGTGATGTTCTGCCTGATGGACGTGTCCGGTTCGATGACCGAGCACATGAAGGATCTGGCCAAGCGCTTCTTCATGCTGCTGTACCTGTTCCTGCGGCGGCGGTACCGGTCGGTCGACATCGTCTTCATCCGCCACACCCACGAGGCCAAGGAGGTCGACGAGGAAACCTTCTTCTACTCCACCGAGACCGGCGGCACCGTGGTGTCCACCGCGCTGGAGGAGATGCAGAAGGTCGTGCAGGAGCGCTACCCGCACAATGAATGGAACATCTACGCCGCCCAGGCGTCGGACGGCGACAACATGTCGTCGGACAACGCCAAGTCGGCGACCCTGCTGCGCGACGTGATCCTGCCGATGTGCCAGTATTTCGCCTACATCGAGGTGGCGGCGGAACACAACATGGGCCTGTCGGCGCTGGGCCGCGAGACGGAACTGTGGCGCACCTACAAGCAGGTGCAGAGCCCGGAACGCCCGCTGGCGATGCGCCGCGTCCGCTCCCGCCGGGAGATCTTCCCGGTCTTCCGCGAGCTGTTCGCCCGCGAGAAGGCAGGAGCGTAAGGGGATAAAGGGAAATCACCGCCCCCATCCCGTAGCCGGGAGGGCGGTAGGGGGAGATCGAGAATGACCGCTGTGATCACCAGACCCGACGCGCTGCTGTATGACGGCGTCGAGTGGGATTACGACAAGATCAAGCGCGTCTACGACGCCGTCGAGCACATCGCGCTGAAGGAGATGGGCCTCGACGTCTATCCCAACCAGATCGAGGTCATCACCGCCGAGCAGATGCTCGACGCCTATTCGTCCATCGGCATGCCGCTGATGTACAAGCACTGGTCCTTCGGCAAGCATTTCGCCCGCGACGAGATGATGTACCGCAAGGGCTACCGCGGCCTGGCCTACGAGATCGTCATCAACTCCAGCCCCTGCATCAGCTACATCATGGAAGAAAACACCATGACGATGCAGACGCTGGTGATCGCCCACGCCGCCTTCGGCCACAATCATTTCTTCAAGAACAACCAGCTGTTCCAGCAATGGACCGACGCCCAGGGCATCCTGGACTATCTGGAATTCGCCAAGACCTACATCACCCATTGCGAGGAACGCTACGGCCATGCCGCGGTGGAGCGGGTGCTGGACGCCGCCCATGCGCTGATGAGCCAGGGTGTCCACAAGTATCCGAAGAAGCGCTCCGACCTGCGGACCGAGCAGCGGCGCGAGCGCGAGCGGCAGGAATATCAGGACCAGACCTTCAACGATCTGTGGCGCACGGTGCCGAAGCCGACCGCCGGCCAGCGTCCGGCCAAGTCGGTGTCGGAACGCAAGAAGCTGCTGGGACTGCCTGAGGAGAACATCCTCTATTTCCTGGAGAAGAAGGCGCCGCGGCTGGAGCATTGGCAGCGCGAGATCCTGCGCATCGTCCGCCACATCTCCCAGTATTTCTATCCGCAGAAACAGACCAAGGTGATGAACGAGGGCTGCGCCACCTACGTCCATTACCAGATCATGAGCCGCCTGCACGAGACCGGCCAGATCAGCGAAGGCGCCTTCCTGGAGTTCCTGCACTCGCACACGTCCGTGGTGTTCCAGCCGGAGTTCGACGACAAGCGCTTCTCCGGCCTGAACCCCTACGCGATCGGCTTCGCGATGATGCAGGACATCGCCCGCATCGCCGAGAAGCCGACCGACGAGGACCGCCAGTGGTTTCCCGACCTCGCCGGCCAGGGCGACGGCATGGCGGCGGTGCGCGAGGCCTGGGCCAATTTCCGCGACGAGAGCTTCATCCTGCAATATCTCAGCCCGCACCTGATGCGAAAGCTGAAGCTGTTCAGCGTGCGCGACGACGCGGAGGACCCCTATCTGCTGGTCGATCACATCCACAACGAGCGCGGTTACCGTGACATCCGCAAGAAGCTGGCCCGCCAGTACGACCTTGGCTATTTGGAACCGGACATCCAGATCGTCGACGTCGACCTTGCCGGCGACCGCAAGCTGATCCTGCAGCACCGCGTCACCAACGGCGTGCTGCTGGACGAGAGCGACGCCAAGGCGGTGCTGCGCCACATCGCCAACCTGTGGGGCTACGAGGTTCAGCTGATCGAAGTGTCGGCCATCTCCGAAGCGATCCTGAAGGAACACGCCGTGACGGCGCCCAGCGGGATCGGCGTGATGTGACGTATAGGACCGGCTCCGCTACACTTCCGCCGGCAATGCAGCCACTGGGCAATGCAGGGGGGAGCGATGGCGGAGGATCTGTTGGGCGGAGCGGGGCCGGTCGGACTGGTCAGGGCGAGGCACGGCCTGATGATGTACCGGCGCACCGACAGCGTCGTCGGCCGGTCGCTGGACTATTACGGCGAGTATTTCGAGCAGGAGGTCGCGCTGTTCCGCCAGTGCGTCCGGGCCGGCGACCGGGTGATCGACGTCGGCGCCAACATCGGCGCCCACACGGTGGCGCTGGCCCGGCTGGTCGGCCCCACCGGCCGGGTTCTGGCACTGGAGCCGATCGACGCCAACCATCGGCTGCTGTGCGGCAATCTGGCGCTGAACGGGCTGGACTGGGCGGACGGCATGCTGGCTGCCGCCGGGGCCGCCGATGGGGTGCTGCATCTTGCCGGCGTGGCGATGGACGCGGAGGGCAATTACGGCGCGTTGTCGCTTGACGCCTTGGCCGGCGACCGGCCGGTGCCGGTTCATCGGTTGGATGGTCTGGCTCCTGACGGAGCGGGCCGTATCCGTCTGATCAAGATTGATGTCGAGGGGATGGAGGCCGAGGTTCTGGAGGGCGCGCGCGGCCTGATCGCCCGCGACCGTCCGGTCCTCTATGTGGAGAATGACCGGCCGGACAAGTCGGCGGCCCTGATCCGCCTGCTGGGGGAACTGGGCTATGCCTGCTATTGGTATCTGCCCGCCTTCCACAATCCCGCCAACTTCGCCGGCCGGTCCGAGCCGATCTTCGGCCATGGGCTGGTCGACAACGGCACGGAGATCCAGGTGCTTGGCATGGGGATCAACCTGTTCTGCCTGCCGGCAGAGGCGGGCGCGCGCATCAACGGACTGCTGCCCGTCGCCGGTCCGGACGAACATCCGCTGCGTCGCGGCCATAACGGGCGTTTCATTGGTGGTTGAGGGCGGCGGTTGAGGGCGCGGTCAGCGCTCCGGTTCGGGTTTGATGCCGGTCTCCTTCATGGCGTGTATCAGGTCCAGCATCACGGTGCTGATGTCGGGGAAGGACAGGGCCACCGCGCGGCGGTCGGGGTCGAGGCGCACCACATGGGCGATCTGCCGGCCGCCGACGCGATGGCTGGTCTTATCGGGACCGATGGTCTCCGGAATTTCCGGGCAATACAGCTCCAGCCGCAGCTTGCCGCCGACGGCGTGGGCGAACTCCTCCGGCGGCAGGTCGACCAGCAGGCCGCGGGTCGACCAGTTGATCGTCGTGCAGCGCCGCCCCTCCGCCTCCACCGCCAGCACCGGGTCCATGTAGCGGATGGCGCGGCGGCGCTCGATGCCGTTGGGCGGCTTGGCGCCGACATCGTGCTGGTCCAGCTTGTGCTTGGCCGCCTGCTTGGTGCGGTCGTCCACCCCGTCCTTGCTGGTCATCAGCGTCGCCTGCACGCGCCGCTCGACACCGTGGCGGAACTCGTCGTCGGCGCCGAAGCGCAGGGCCTTGGCGAAATGGTCCTTGGCCCGGGTCAGCAGCGCGTTGCGTCCCTTTTCGTCACCGCGATGGCCGCAGCGTTCGGCCTGGATCAGCAGCGAATCGACGCTGCGCTGATAGGCGCCGCGCTGGACGGCGCGGGTCAGCTCGCGGAACTCGGCGGCGCGCAGGCTGGGGAATTCCCGGGTCTTCAGCAGCCCGGCCATTGCTTCCGCCAGCGAATCGACGCGGGCGGGGTCGCCGGTCTCCGCCTCCCGGCGCAGGGTCCGTATCGCTTCCTCCGCCTTGCGAAGCAGCTGATCTTCCAGTTTCCGGCGCTGGTCGGCGTCCATCACGGGCATGGCGCGGCCCTCCACGGAGGCGGTTTCATAAGGATACAGCAGGTCGGCGGCGGGTGACAGCCGACAGTTGTGGTTAACGGTCCACCTGCGGGGCGCCCCAGTAGGAGCGGACCCGATTTTCCTTTGCCTTGTGAGTGCCTTCTTATCTGTGGTGACAAACGGGACGGGTAGCGGGAGTGGGCGAGTGATGGACAAGAACAAGAATAATATGGCGGGTGCGGATACCGAACCGGACTTGCTGGCCGCTGCCCTGACCGATCTGCTGGGGGAGGAGAGCGCGAGCCCCGCCCCGGCCGGGGCCGCCATCGTCGCCTTCGTCCGTGGCCGCGGGGCCGATGCGGAGCCGGTCCGCACGCTGGTGCTGCGGCGGAAGCCCGCGCGCGGCGGGGTGGCGGCTGATCCGGCCGACCGGCGCGCCCTGGTCTACAGCCTGACCAAGACCATCCTCGCCGCCGCCGTGCTGCGGCTGGCCGCGCGTGGCGTGGTCGATCTCGACGGGCCGGCGGAGCACTGGCTGCCGGAACTGGGCAGGCGGCCGGTGTCGGTCAGCGTGGCGCAGATCCTGACCCACCGCGCCGGGCTGCCCGACTATGGCGGCCGGGCCGATTACCATGCTGCCGTCGCCGCCGGCGCGGAGCCCTGGAGCGGCGACGAGTTCCTGGGGCGTTGCGGGGTGGAGGGGGTGCCGGTCGGCAGCTTCGCCTATTCCAACATCGGCTATCTGCTGATCGGCCGGCTGCTGGAGCGGGCGGGCGGCGCCCCGCTGGCGGAGCTGCTGGCGAGCGAGGTCTTCGGCCCGCTCAGGCTGTCCAGCGCCTCGCTTCTGCGCGACCGCTCCGACCTCGCGGGGCTGTTCTTCGGCCCGAGCCCGACCTTCGGCGGGGCTTCGGTGATTGATGCCTATCATCCCGGCTGGGTGTCGCATGGGGTGGTGGCGATGACGGCCGCCGATGCCTGCCGCCTCATTCACGGCCTGACCGGGGACTATCTGCCGGACGCGCTGCTGCGGCGGATGCGGGACGGGCTGCCGGTCGGCGGGCCGATGGGCGGGCGGCCCTGGGTCGAGCCGTCCTATGGGCTCGGCATGATGGTGGAGCTGGACCCGGTGGCCGGACCCTATTGGGGCCACACCGGCGGCGGTCCGGGGGTGACGCCGGCCGCCTATCACGCGCCGGGGCCGGTCCCGGTCTCCGTCGCCGTCTTCCTGGATGGCGAGGACGGCAACCTCGCCGAATGGATGGCGGTGGAGGTGCTGCACCGGTTGCGCGGCGTGCGATAGGGCGGCAGGCAACACAGCTCCTGCTTGTTCAGGATGGCGGCGATCCCATCTCCTCTCCAGGGGACAATCCCCCGCTTCCCGGCGTAGACTCGGGAAGGCGGCGGTGCCGGGCGAAACCGGTCACCGGGACGAAGAACTCAGGGGAGGAACCGCGCGATGGGAGATGCCGCCCGCAAGCTGCCCGATTATCCATGGCTGGCCTCGTACCCGCCAACGGTGGATTGGGCGATGCCCATCCCGGCCCGGCCGCTGACCGAGTTGCTGGAGGGCGCCGTCGCCCGCCACGGCGACAAGCCCTGCCTGAACTTCCTGGGCAAGCGCACCAGCTATCGCGAACTGGGGCGGCTGGTCGACCGCGCCGCCCGCGGCTTCCAGGCGATCGGGGTGGGGAAGGGCACGCGGGTCGGGCTGTTCCTGCCCAACACGCCCTATTACGTCATCGCCTTCTTCGCCATCCTGAAGGCCGGCGGCACGGTGGTGAACTTCAACCCGCTCTATGCCGAGCGCGAACTGATCCACCAGATCGGCGACAGCGACATCGACCTGATGGTCACGCTGGACCTCAAGCTGCTCTACGGCAAGATGGCGCGGATGCTGGAGGAAACCGGGCTGAAGCGGCTGGTGATCTGCCGCATGGCCGACATCCTGCCCTTCCCGAAGAACTGGCTGTTCCCCATCGCCAAGCGGGCGGAGATCGCGGCGATCCCGCGCGACGACCGCCACATTCCCTTCGCCAGCCTGATCGCCAACGACGGCCGGCCGACCCCGATCGCCATCGACGCGCAGGAGGATGTCGCGGTGCTGCAATACACCGGCGGCACCACCGGCGTGCCCAAGGGCGCGATGCTGACCCACGCCAACCTCTACGCCAACACCATCCAGTGCGCGACGTGGTACGCGGCGAAGGAGCGCAAACCCGGTGAGGGCGGCACCGAAGACGGGCAGGAGCGCATGTTGGGCGTGCTGCCGCTGTTCCATGTCTTCGCCATGACCGCGGTGATGAATTTCGGTCTGCATCTGGGGGCGGAGATCGTCCTGCTGCCGCGCTTCGAACTGGAGCAGGTGATGCGCACCCTGCAGACGGAGCGGATCACCCTGTTCCCCGCCGTGCCGACCATCTACACCGCGATCAACCACCATAAGCATCTGGAGAAGTTCGATCTGTCGTCGATCCGCTTCTGCATGTCGGGCGGGGCGCCGCTGCCGCTGGAGGTGAAGGAGGCGTTCGAGCGCACGACCGGCTGCACCCTGGTCGAGGGCTATGGCCTGTCGGAATGCTCGCCCGTCGCCACCGTCAATCCGGCAGTGCTGCATTCGGACAAGAAGGGCTCCATCGGCCTGCCGCTGCCCGGCACCATCGTCGAGATCGTCAGCCTGGAGGAACCGCGCCGCGTCCTGCCGCCGGGCGAGAAGGGCGAGGTCTGCATCCGCGGGCCGCAGGTGATGAAGGGCTACTGGCGCCGCCCGGCCGAGACGGCGCAGACGCTGGTCGACGGCCGGCTGCACACCGGCGATGTCGGGGTGATGGACGAGGACGGCTACACCACCATCGTCGACCGCATCAAGGACATGATCCTGTGCAGCGGCTTCAACGTCTATCCCCGCAATGTGGAGGAGGCGATCTACCTGCACCCGGCGGTCGCCGAATGCGTGGTGGCCGGATTGCCGGACGAGTATCGCGGCCAGACGGTGAAGGCCTATGTCCGGCTGGACGATGGCCAGACCCTGACCGCCGAGGAACTGCACGCCTTCCTGAAGGACAAGCTGTCGCCCATCGAGATGCCGAAAGTCGTGGAATTC
Organism: Azospirillum sp. TSH20; assembly: GCF_003115935.1. NCBI lineage: Bacteria > Pseudomonadati > Pseudomonadota > Alphaproteobacteria > Rhodospirillales > Azospirillaceae > Azospirillum > Azospirillum sp. TSH20. The sequence continues at coordinate 16,036 of NZ_LGQU01000150.1, read as the reverse complement.
CGCCAGGAGCTGCCCAAGACCATGATCGGAAAACTGTCCCGCAAGGCCCTGCTGGACGAGGAACAAAGCAAACGGAGCACCGCCGCGAAGGGTGGCGCCGCATGAGCGCTGATGACCGGAAGGATGGCCGGAAGGCGGTGCGCGTCCGCATCCAGGGCAAGGTGCAGGGGGTGTGGTATCGCGGCTGGACCGTCGATCAGGCGGACAGGCTCGGCCTGACCGGCTGGGTGCGCAACCGTAGCGACGGCACTGTGGAGGCTCTGTTCGCCGGCCCCGCCGACGCCGTCGACCGCATGCTGGACGCCTGCCGCCGCGGCCCGCCGTCGGCCATCGTCCGCGACGTGGTATCCGAACCGGAGCAGGACCCCGGCATGGCCGGCTTCGAGCAGCGGCCGACCGCGTAGGTTCCGCATTAGCGTTCCGCTAACCATGATGGCGGCATGCTGGCTGCTGTGTTTGGTTTGGGAAACGGTAGCCGGATGACCGCCAGGAAACCGGATGTGGCCGGCATGACGGCCATGCTCACCGGCGTCTTCGCCAAGGCGGCGGAGGCGAAGGGCAAGGCTGTCCGTGCGCCTGTGGCCGCGCCGGCGCCGAAGGCCCCCGCCGCGCCGGGACGCGGCGACCCGGCCGTTCGCCTCAGCCTGGGGCCGGAGGCGGTGCAGGATGCGCCGGCGCGGCCGTCCGAAGCTCCATCAGCCGACCTTGCCGACCGGCTGGGGCCGGCGATCCAGGCGCTGGCGCGCGATCTGGGGCGGTTGCTGGCCGCCTTCGGCATGGACGGGAGCGATGCCGCCGCTGCCGAAGCCGCGTTCGTCGCCCGCTTCGGTGAGGCGGAGCGCCGGGCCGCCGTCTTGGCGCTGGACGGACCGGCCGGCGAATTGCGGCCTCTGGGCGAAGATGCCCGGCAGGATGTGGCGGTGGACCTGCGGGGGATCGGCCTCGCCTTGGCCCATGGGCATGTGGATGTCAGGCTGGCCGACGCGGCCCTGGTGCTGGCGCGGGTGCCGGCCGAGGAGAAGGGCGAGGGGCTGGCCGCCATGCTCGGCGTCCTCCGCTCCGCCATCCGTCCGGGCCGGGGGCTGACGGTCGAGACCGACCGGGTCGCCATCGACGATCTCGGCCGCGTCATGGCGGCGCTGAGCGGGGCGATGGCCGGGCCGCCGCAGGGGCTGGAAGGCACGGTGACGTTGCAGCCGTTGGGTGCGCCGGCCGAAGGCGGAGCGCTGGACCTGTCGCTGTCGCTCTCCGGACGGCTGGGGGAGGTGGCCGCTGCTGCGCCATCCGTTCAAATGCCTGCCAAGGAGAAAGCAGTCGGCGAGGTCAAGGAGCGTGGGTTCGATGTCCGGATTTGATGCGCCCGTCAAGGCAGCCCTCTGGCTGTGCGGGCTGACGCTGCTGGGGGTTACCCCGGCGCTGGCCGGTGCGCTGGAACGGACGGAGCCCGGCCATCAGGCGCCGCCGCAGCCGGGGTCCAGCCTGCCCATCGCGCCGCCGATCGTGCAATACGCGCTGCCGTCGCAGTGGATGACGATCCGGTCCAAGGAGGACTGGCGCAAGGCCGGCAAGTTCGAGAAGGACCTGAGCAAGGACTGCGCCGCCCTGCGCTTCAACGAGATCGAGCCGATGCGCTTCCGCGCCTATTACAAGGGCGAGGTGCTGGGCGTCGCCTTCGGCCATGGTCTGAACCTGCACGATCCCGGCAAGAAGGCCGACCGCAAGAAGATCTACCTGTTCCGCAACGGCGATTCGACCGGCTGCACCGTGCAGTCGATGGACAATCAGGACCCGCGTGTGAACCCCGCCGGCACCCAGGCGGGCACCCCGGCCGCCGGCGGGTTCAAGAAGTACTAGGCGTCCCCGTCGCCGTCCTCCTCGCCCCGCATCGGGCCGCCGAACACCTCCGGCCACGCCGCGATCAGGGCGGAATCGACATCCTCCATCGTCACCAGCTGCCCGAGAGCCACGATGGAGGTGACGCCATGCTCGGCGATGCCGCAGGGGACGATGCCGCCGAAATGGGACAGGTCCGGCTCCACGTTCAGGGCGATGCCGTGGAAGCTGACCCAGCGCCGCACCCGCACGCCGATGGCGGCGATCTTGTCCTCCTGGCCCTTCAGCCCGCCATAGGGCTGCTTGTCGACCCAGATGCCGACGCGGCCCTCGCGCCGCTCGCCCCTGATGTTGAAGGCGGCGAGCGTGCGGATGATCCATTCCTCCAGATCGCGGACGAAGCCGCGGATGTCGGCGCCGCGCTTCTTCAGGTCCAGCATGACGTAGGCCACGCGCTGTCCCGGCCCATGATAGGTGTACTGGCCGCCGCGCCCGCTGCGGTAGACCGGGAAGCGGTCGGCCTCAAGCAGATCCTCGTCGCGCGCGCTGGTGCCGGCGGTGTAGAGCGGCGGATGCTCCAGCAGCCAGACCAGCTCCGGCGCGGTGCCGGCGCGGATCGCCTCGACGCGCGCCTCCATCTCGGCGATGGCGTCGGGGTAGGGCACCGGCTGGTCGGAGATGCGCCACTCGATCTGCTGCTGGGCCGGCTGCGGGGCGGGCATGTCGGGCTGACTGGCGGACAGGCTGGTCGGGGAGGTCATTCGATCCGGTCTCTGATGGCGTCGGCGGGCGGTGTGGGCGGTGAGGGCGGAGCGGCCGGAGGGCCGTCCCGAATTTTTCTTCGCAGACGATGATTGTAACGCTTGATCGGCCATCGGGAAGCTGATATCTACCCGCTCCACCCGATGAGGCGCGCGAGCGAGCGTCGGGGACTACCAGCCTGATGCGGTCGTGGCGGAATTGGTAGACGCGCAGCGTTGAGGTCGCTGTGGGGCAACCCGTGGAAGTTCGAGTCTTCTCGACCGCACCACTCTCCCATGCAGATGGGACCATCCCGGGGATACGGGAACACCGAAAAGCCCGCAGGTCGCAAGACCGAGCGGGCTTTTTCGTATCCGGGCCTCACCCCGCCAGCGCGTGCAGCAGCTTGGACGCTCCCCCGGCGGCGCGGCGGACATCCTCGAACAGTACCATCATCTCGTAGATCACCAGGAAGGCGGCGCCGTAGAACCAGGGGCGCCAGCGTTCCTCCACCCAGGCGACCAGACGGTGGATGCCGCCCATCGGCAGCAGCCGGGCGACGGCAAAGGCGCTGAGCATGCCGATCAGGGCGCCGCCGGTGACGTCGCCCGGATAATGCAGGCCCAGATAGACCCGCGGCAGCGCGATCACCAGCGCCGCCCATAGGCAGGCCAGCAACCCCCACAGGCGCGAAGCGCGGAGGAAGGTGGCGGCCAGCGCGAAGCCCAGCGCGGCGTTGTCGCTGGGGAAGGAACTCCAGTTCTTCAGGGCGTCGCGGCTCTGGCCGATCGGCGGGACGAAGGAGAGGCCGACATCGTGCAGCGGGCGCGGCCGGGCCGGCATCACCGCCTGGATCAGGATGGACGCCGCCACCGCCAGCACCACCGCGGTGATGGCGTCCACCACCAGCCGGCGCCCGGCCTCCGTCTCCTCCCGGCGGAACCACAGCCACCACAGGGCGGCGCTGAACAGCCCCAGCTTGATCAGATAGATGTTGGCGATCCCGCGCACCGCCATGTCCAACGCCGCGCTGTGGCCCGCGAACTGGTTCAGCCACAGCAGCAGCGACTGGTCGAGACGATGCAGGTACTCCACAGGCGCTCCAAAGGTGGGGGGTACGGGAGCGGCCAGTGTTGCGATTTTATGACAGGGTGGGTCAACGGCGCATCGGAAGGCGCCGTCCGGGACCGGGGCGAGCGGTTCGGGGTGCCACCCTCCCCGATTTTGGGCCGTGCGGAAGGCGTGGCCGGGTCAGCGGAACTCGATGTAGCGGTCCAGCGTGGCGCGGCGCAGCGCGCGGACGATGTGCGGGGCGGCACCGCTGGCGACGATGTGACCACCGGCCTCGCGGCAGCGGTTCGCCAGGATGAACATCATCCCGATGGCGGCGGAATCGATGAAGGTGACGAAGCGCAGATCGATCGGGACCACCGGGCTGGCCGCGAAGTCCCAGTCGCGCAACATGTCGTGAAAGCGGGTGCCGTCCTCGTAGGTGCAGCGGCCGGACAGCAGGATGCCGTCGCGACCGCCGACGGTGGTGAAGGCATACTCCATCGGTGCTTTCGGTCCCCCTCCCCATCCCGCGCCGCCGTGGATGCGGCGCGAGACGCATGGGAACATGAAGGGTCGCGGCGGTGCAAGGATATGGTGGCAAATGCGGCCAATGCCGCCGTGCCTGCCGGTTTCCGCCGAACCGGGCTGGACAAACCGGGGTGGCGCCTCTATGTCGGGGGCGCTTCCGCCGTCACCGGTCCCGTCCCTTGACGGACGGCTCCCGGCACCGGCCGGAAGGCTTCCACAACCCGCAAACCCCGAACGCCGGCCCCAAGCGCCATCGGCCCCGTCCGATGTCGCGGAGCCGTCCCGTCGTTACCATGCCGCCGGCCACCCGGCTCAGGCATGCGGGGGATGCATCGTCGAAGGGAGGGTGCCGGCATGCACACCGATCCCCACACGCCGGATCTGCGGCCGGACGGCGCTGCCCACGCCCACGCCCAAGCCCGCCCGCATGCGGGTCCCGAGGCGGACGACGAACGTCCCTACGGCGTCGAGCCGGAGTTCGTGGAAGAGATCGTCGGCCTGCTGCGCGCCCGTGAACGCGAGGCCGTGCTGGCGCGGCTGGACGGGCTGCATGCCGCCGACATCGCCGACCTGATCGAACAGGCGGAGCCGGCCGAACGCGCCGACCTGATCGACCTGCTTCCCGCCGCGCTGGACGGCGAGGTGCTGTCCTACCTGAACCCCGATCTCCGCGAAGCGCTGATCGAACGGTTCGAGCCGCAGGAGCTGGCCGCCGCCGTCGCCGACCTCGACACCGACGACGCGGTGGAACTGATCGAGGATCTGGACGCCGAGACGCGCGCGCAGATCCTGGCGAACCTGCCCGACGCCGAACGCGCCCTGGTGCAGGAGAACCTGACCTACGACGAGGACAGCGCCGGCCGCATGATGCAGCGAGAGCTGGTCGCGGTGCCGGAATTCTGGACGGTCGGCAAGACCATCGACTTCGTGCGTGCGGCGACCGACACGCTGCCGGAGGATTTCTACGACATCTTCATCGTCGACCCGATGCACCGGGTGGTGGGGGCGGTGCCGCTGTCGCGCCTGCTGCGCCAGCGCCGTGCCGTGCGCATCGCCGATCTGGTGACCGGCGAGGTCGACTCCATCCCCGCCACCATGGAACGGGCGGAGGTGGCGAACCTGTTCCGCCAATATGCGCTGGTCTCCGCGCCGGTGGTCGATGCCGCCGGCCGGCTGATCGGCGTCATCACCGTCGACGACGTCGTCCGCATCATCGACGAGGAGGCGGAGGACGATCTGCGCAAGCTGAGCGGGTCGGGCGACACCGGCGTGTTCAGCGGCATCGCCGACATTGCCCGCAGCCGTGTCGGCTGGCTGACCATCAACCTCGCCACCGCCTTCCTGGCGTCCGGCGTCATCTCGCTGTTCGAGGGCACCATCGAGCAGATCGTGGCGCTGGCGGTGCTGATGCCGATCGTCGCCTCGATGGGCGGCAATGCCGGCACCCAGACGCTGACCGTCGTCGTCCGCGCGCTGGCGACGCACGACCTGTCGTCGGCCAATGCGCTGCGCGTGGTGGGCAAGGAACTGCTGGTCGGGTTGATCAACGGCGGCATCTTCGCGGTGATGGTCGGTGCGATCGCGCTGGTCTGGTACGGCCCGCTGATCGGCATCGTCATCGGGCTCGCCATGATCATCAATCTGGTCGTGGCGGGGCTGAGCGGTGCGCTGATCCCGCTGGGGCTGGAGAAGCTCGGCGTCGATCCGGCGGTGTCGAGCGCGGTGTTCCTGACGACGGTGACGGACGTCGTCGGCTTCCTGGCCTTCCTGGGACTGGCGTCGGTGTTTTTGTTGTAGGGGGCTCTTGATATGGGGGCGGCGGCCTCGCCGGCGGGAAGAACCGATTCCGCTTGTGGGGCCAGCGAAACATTGGCATAAGGCAAGCCATAGGCCTGGGGTGCCGTGCGGTGGTCGCGCGGCTGAGAACACACCCATCGAACCTGTCTGGGTAATTCCAGCGAAGGGAGCCGCCGCATGATCCATGCGCCAAAGTCATCTCCATTTTCGGCACATCCATCTTCCGTCTCCGGAATCCGTCCGTCCGCTGCCGGTCCATCCGTCGCCATCATCGGTGCCGGCTGCATCGGTCTCGCCATCGCCTGGAGGCTGGCGTCGGCCGGCTGCCGCGTCGATCTGTTCGAGCGGGGAGAGGCCGGGCGCGGCGCCACCCATGCCGCCGGCGGCATGCTGGCCGCCTGCGTCGAAACCGAACCGGGCGAGGAGGGGCTGCTGCCGCTGACCCGCGCCTCGCAGGCGCTGTGGCCGGACTTCGCCCGCGATCTTGAAGCCGCGAGCGGCATGGCGGTCGATCTGCGCAGCGAAGGCACCATGGTCATCGCGCTCAACGCTGACGATGCCGCCAAGGTCCGTTTCCTGCACGGTTTCCAGCGCGACCTGGGCCTGCCGGTGGAGTGGCTGAGCGGGGCCGAGGTGCGGCGGCGCGAACCCTTCCTGCAACCGGGCGTCGCCGGTGCCCTGTTCTGTGCCGGCGACCATCAGGTCGACAACCGCAAGGTCGCGGCCGCCCTGCGCCGCGCCGCTCTGGCCGCCGGTGCCCGCCTGCACGAACAGTGCGGCGAGGTGGCGCTGGCGGTGGAGGGCGGTCGCGCCGTGGGTGTGCGGGTTGCTGCAACATTGCACCGGGCCGACCGGGTGGTTCTGGCTGCCGGGGCATGGTCGGCCGGAGTGCCGGGACTGCCGCCCGCCGCCATGCCGCCGGTGCGGCCGGTGAAAGGGCAGATGGTCTGCCTGCGGATGGACCAGCGACTGCCGCTGCTGCGCCATGTGGTGTGGACGCCCGGCACCTACCTGATCCCGCGGCTGGACGGCCGGCTGCTGATCGGCGCGACGACGGAGGAGCGCGGCTTCGATGACCGTCTGACCGCCGGCGGGCAGTTCGCCCTGCTGGAGGGGGCATGGCGGGCGCTGCCCGGCATCGCCGAACTGCCGATCGAGGAGGCCTGGGTTGGGTTCCGCCCCGGCAGCCGCGACGATGCGCCGATCCTGGGCGACAGCGGCATTCCCGGCCTGATCCACGCCACCGGCCACCACCGCAACGGCATCCTGCTGACTCCGGTGACCGCCGACGGCATCGCCCGGCTGGTGCTGACCGGCGAGACCGACCCGCTGCTGCGCCCCTTCGCCGCCGACCGCTTCGTTGCGGCGGGAGCGGCGGCATGAGCGCCATCCGCATCAATGGCCGCGAAGAGCCGCTTTCCGCCGCGTCGCTGGCCGAGCTTCTGGCTGGTCGCGGCATCGCCGAGGGTGCGCAGGGGGTCGCCGTCGCGCTGAACGGCGCCGTCGTCCCCCGCCGCCGCTGGCCCGAAACCCGGCTCCAGCCCGGCGACAGCCTGGAAATCGTCCGCCCGATCCAAGGCGGCTGACCTTCCTACACCTCCCTCTCCCGCCCCGGGAGAGGGAAGGGGCCCAAGCGCAGCTTGGGAAGGGTGAGGGGTGGGGCAAGGATCAAAATCCAAGTTCGGACATCCCCTCACCCTCCCCACGCCTTCGGCGCGGGTCCCCTCCCTCTCCCGGGGCGGGAGAGGGCCTTCTAAAAGGCACTCCCCATGTCCCAATCCGACATCCTCACCATTGCTGGGCGCAACCTCGGGTCGCGCCTCTTCCTAGGCACCGCCGGCTATCCGAATCAGCAGGTGATGCTCGACGCGCTGGCGGCCAGCGGCAGCGAGCTGGTCACGCTGGCGATCCGGCGCATCAGCCTGGACGGCTATTCGGAAAGCCTCGTCGACGTGCTGGCCCGTGCCACTGCCGGGCGGCCGACCGGCCCGGTCGGGCTGCTGCCCAACACCGCCGGCTGCATGACCGCCAAGGAAGCCGTTCTGACCGCCCAGCTGTCGCGCGAGGCGCTCGATACGCCCTGGATCAAGCTGGAGGTCATCGGCGACCGCGAACTGCTCTATCCCGATGTGGAGGAACTGCTGCGCGCGACGGAGGAACTGGTCAATGACGGCTTCGTCGTGCTGCCTTATTGCAACGACGACCCCGTGACCTGCCGCAAGCTGGCCGATCTCGGCGCGGCGGCGGTGATGCCGCTGGGCGCCTTCATCGGCTCGGGCATGGGCATCCGCAACCCGCACGCCATCGAGACGATCTGCGCCCGCAGCCCCGTGCCGGTGGTGCTGGACGCCGGCATCGGCACCGCATCCGACGCCGCTCTGGCGATGGAGCTGGGCTGCGCCGCCGTGCTGCTGAACACGGCGGTGTCGAAGGCGCGCGATCCGGTGCGAATGGCGGCGGCGATGCGCGACGCGGTCAGCGCCGGCCGCGCCGCTTATCTGGCCGGCCGCATGCCGATGCGCGCCCATGCCGAACCGTCCAGCCCGCAGATGGGCCTGATCGGCAGCTGAGATCGGCAGCTGACCTATGGGGATACGGGCTTGATCCGGCGGGGCGGCTGTCGCAGGCTGTCCCGCGACGTCCCCTTGCCGGAGTGCTTCGCCTTGGCCGACACCTTCGTTCCCCGCGACCCCGACTGGAAGGCGCGCTGTCTCGCCTCCTTCGAACAGCAGCCGATCTGCCGGACTCTCGGCATCGAGTTGACGGCGGTCGAGCCGGGATTCTGCGAGATGCGGCTGCCGTTCCGCCCCGAGCTGACGCAGCAGCACGGCTTCTTCCATGCCGGCATGGTCAGCACGCTGGCCGACAATGCCGGCGGCTATGCCGCCTACAGCCTGATGCCGGCGGGCGCCGAAGTTCTGGCGGTGGAGTTCAAGATCAACCTGATGGCGCCGGCCAAGGGCGACGTCATGATCGCCCGCGCCCGTGTGGTGAAGCCGGGGCGCACCCTGACGATCACCCAGGTCGAGGTGTCGATGCTGGACGGCGGCGCGGAGAAGGATTGCGCCCTGATGCAGCAGACCGCCATCTGTATGTTGCCGAAGTGACGGTTCAACCGGTTCGAAAGGGTTCTCCGATGCTCTCTGCACGCCTGCTACCTGCCGCCCTTCTGCTGGCCGGCGGTTTCGCCGTACTGGCCGCCGCCCCGGCGGAGGCCAAGGATCCGCCATCCTGCGCCGCCATCTCCTTCCGCGCTCTGCCCGGCGGCGCGCCGGACGGCGAACAGGATGCCGGTCTCTACAAGTCGCGCTTCGGCAAGATCGAGGTGAAGGCCGACGTCAAGGGCGGGCAGGCGACCAACTATTATATGGTGCTGAACGGCAAGAAGGTGGACGGCCCGGCCACCCCGCCGAAGATGTCGGACGCCTGCCTGAAGTCCAAGCACGTCAAGCTGCCCTTCGCCAAGCAGCCGCAGGGCACCTGCACCGGCAGCCGCTTCCGCGTCGTCGTCGACCGCTCCAGCGGCAAGCCGGTCGCCGCCTTCTTCGGCCTGCAGGGCGAGGATTGGGCCTATTGCAGCGCGACGACGCTGTAGGAGTTAGACCCCCACCGAACCTCCCCCGCTCTCAGCGGACCCACGGTCCGCCTGCCGAGTCAGCACAAAGCGAAGCTTTGTGCGAGAGCTGGGCGGGGGAGGGACTGCCGCCACTCTCCCGCATCAGCACTTGTTCCCTCCCCCGCCCAGCGGGGGAGGGTTAGGGTGGGGGCATCGTCAGCCGACACCCCCCCCTCAGATCGCCAAAGCCTTCACCCGCTCGCGCAGCGTCTGCCGCGCCGCTTCCGCCTCGTTGCGGGCGGTGCCCAAGTCCCGCGCCAGCGCGTCCAGGCGGTTCTCCGCCTCCGCCATCTTGGCAAGCGTCCGCTTGTGCAGGTCGCTGCCCGCCGGCAGGGCCTTCAGGTTCTCGCGCAGGCGGTCCTGGTCGGCGATGCGCTCCGTCCGCTCGCGCTCCAACTCGGCGATGCGACGCTCCTTCTCGGCGACGGCGGCGCGCAGACCGGCCAGCGTGGTCAGCGCCTGACGAACCTCCGCCGGCAATTCGGGGGCGGAGGCGCGGGCGGCGATCTGGTCGGCGGTCAGGTCGGTCAGGACGATCCGCTCCTGCCGCGGCCGTTCCAGCGTGGCGGTCAGCGTCACCGTCTTGCCGGCCGGCACCGCCAGCGGCAGACGATAGGCGGTGGCGGTCGCCTCCGGCTTGCCGTTCGCCGGTTCGGCCAGGTCCCAGCCGGGACGGCGCGGATGCTCGATCACGACATCGCGGTCGGCGTCCGGGGCACCGGCCACCGTATAGGTCGTGCTCTGCCGGTCGATCACCGACAGGGTCAGCACACCGTCGGCGATGGTGGCGCGGGACAGCCGGCGGCTCGGCTTCTCCTCGCGGTCGACGGTCACTGCCTGATCGACGGCGAAGGACAGCAGCCGGCTCTCGCCCGCCGGCAGGGTCGCCATCCGGGCATCGCCGACATAAGCGCTGTTCGCCGAGCCTCTGTCATAGAAGGTCAGCAGCCCCGGCGGCAGGGCGGTGTCGCCGTCGTTGCGCAGCCGCAGGGAGGCCAGCGGGTGGCGGGCGTCGGTGGCCGGCTGGTAGAGCGCCACCCGCTCCACCGGCAGGGTGCTCGCGGCGATCGGCATCATCAGCGTCCCGCCATTCGGCACGCTGACCGGCTGCGGGTAATGGAACAGCACCTGGGCGCCCTCCGCCGCACCGGCCTCGGCACCCTGCACCGCGGCCATCGCCGGCGTTCCCGCGGCGCTGCCGTAGGGGGCGACCTTCGCCAGCGCTTCACCCATCGGCGCCGGAGCCGGCGCGCCGGGCATCGGCGCCGGAGCGGCCATGGCCGTGGCGGGCGGCGCCCCGGCACGCGAGGCCTCCGACTGCGACCGCATCGCCGGGCGGGCGTCGTTCAGCGTCACCGCTCCCTCGTCGGCGCTGGGCAGCACGCGGCCGAGCACCTCCACCGGCACCTCCGGCCGCTCGACGAAATAGGGGGTGTAGAGCGCCTGGCGCAGGGTCACCGGGTTGCCCGACACCACCGTCAGGTCGACTCCGCGCCAATCCTCGCCGCTCAGATTCTCCAGCACCGCCCAGCCCTGCAGTGCGCCGTTGCCCTTATCCGCCTGCCCGTTTTGCCCCTGCCCGTTTTGCCCCTGTCCGTTTTGGCCTTGTCCGGTGCCGAGGCTGAGCCGATAGGTCGCCTTCCACAGCGGCATCTCCGCGACAAAGCCGACCCGGACCCGCCGCTCGCCGGCCGCCTGCCCATCCTGCGGCGCCCGGCTGTGGACGGTCAGCCGCCGCCGCTCGCGCCGGGCGTTCTCCGCCACCGCCGACAGCGCGCGGTCGATCTGCGCCTGCACCGCCGGATCCGTGAAGCGCAGCGCGTCGGCCTCCTCCAGCACCAGCTGGCGCAGTCCCTCGGCCGTCATCAGCGTCACGCGGTGGCGCGTGGTGGTGGCGCCGTCGTTCCCCGGCAGCCGCACCGTCTCCTCCGTCACCGACATCAGCCGGCCGGTCAATTGGCGGGAGCCGCCGGTCGTCACCTCCGCCCCGCGCATCGCATTCAGCAATGCGGCGGGAGAGGTGAGGTCGTCGGCCGAGAAGGGCAGCTCGCGGAAGGCGGTGTCCAGCGGTTCGGCTCCCGGCAGGGCGATGGTGCCGACCCCGCCCTTGTCGTCATAGACGACGATGCTCTTCAGCACGTCGTCGACCTGATCGCGCCGCACCTCCAGCGACAGGTCGGCGTCGCCGCTCACCGTCGCCTCATATTCGAAATAGCCGACGCCGCCGGTGGACAGCAGGACCCGCGTCAGCGCCAGCTGCCCGCCGGCCGGCCCGCCTGTCGCGGCAAGCGCCGCCGGGGCCGCCATCAGCAGGGCAGTGGAGGCGAGAAGGATGGCGCGGGTCATGATGGGTCTCTCCGTGTTGTGACTCCCGACTGCCGACATAGGCGCGAAATCGGGCGGGATTAGGGAGAGCGCAACAGGAGGGCTTCCAAAAGTCCGGACAGGTCAGGGGGCCGCCGCCAGCCAGCGTTCCATCATCATGCGCCACAGCGGCGCGCCGCCGTGGGCTGCGATCTGGGCCGCGACCTGTGCGGCACCGGGCATGCAACCGGAATGATGGGCGCAACGCTCCGTCGCCGGACGGCGGTGGCCGTCGGCGGGCAGCCGCCTTGCCGCCCTGCAATGGGTTTGGCCGTGGGACTGGCCGTGGGGCGCGGTGCGGTGGGGCGGCATCGGTGTCGCCTGGGCGTTGCAGCCGGACATGATGATGGTCTTGCCGACGGTCCTCAGCCCAGCCGCCCGACCGAGCGCGCCGAGTCGAGGTGGCGCCTCGCCTCCCCCAGCAGCAGCCGGTGCTGCGCCAGCGTTTCGCGGATCGAGCCATGCTGGCCATAGACCCGCACCTCGTTCAGAAGACGGTCGGCGCGGTCGAGCAGGGCCAGGCGCTCCAGGCAATGATCGATGTTCGACATGGCGGTGCTTCCCCATCACGGCATTGGTCCGGCGCCCACAGGCGGTCCGCCGTCCCCTGGTCGATGGTCTGCATTTAAACCGCAGCTTGTTTCTGGTTAATGTCCGCGCAACGGTATTTTTATGTCGCCGGTGCAGGACGCGGTTTCAACCAACTCATGTGGTCGGCGAATCGGCCGCGGCTGTTACGGGGTTGTAACGCATTGCGTGCCGCTCGCGCGTGAGATAAGAAGATTTGGGGAGGTAACAGGCATGCACATTCTCGCTGTCGACGACGACGAGCCGATTCGGGAGCTTTTGGCCTCATATCTGGCGGGAGAGGGCTACCGGGTCACGACGGCGCAGGACACCGCATCGGCCCGGCAGGCTTTGGATGGCGACCCTGTCGACCTCGTGGTCTGCGATTTGCGCCTGCCCGACGGCGACGGGCTGGGCCTCGTCCGCCAGATCCGCACCGAATCGCAGATTCCCGTCATCATCCTCTCCTCCAAGGACCAGGACGTCGACCGCATCGTCGGGCTGGAACTGGGGGCCGACGATTACCTGACCAAGCCGTTCAACCCGCGCGAACTGCTGGCCCGCATCAAGGCGGTCCTGCGCCGCGTCTCCAGCGACGCCCGCCCGGCCCGCAGCGCGGACGAGCTGCGCGCCGTCGTGCAGTTCGCCAATTGGGAACTCGACCTCACCGCCCAGCGCCTGCGAGGGCAGGAGGGGCGCGAGGTGGAGTTGACCAAGGCGGAGTTCGGCCTGCTGGCGGCCTTCGTCAAGCGGCCGCAGCGGGTGCTGACCCGCGACCAGCTGCTCGACCTCACCCGCGTCGACGGGGCGGAGGTGTTCGACCGGTCCATCGACGTGCTGATCCTGCGCCTGCGCCGCAAGATCGAGGCGAACCCGAAGGAGCCCCGCATCATCAAGACCGAACGCGGCGCCGGCTACGTCTTCGATGCCAAGGTGCGCACGGTCTGACGGGATGGCCGGGCCGTTCGGGGATTGCGCCTTCCCCGGGCGCCCCCCGGACGCTCCTCTGGACGCTGTCCCGCGCCCGCGTTAGCCTTTCCGGAAAACCTGTCGGAGAGGAAACGCGCGTGCCGGACCCGATCGATTTCTATTTCGACTTCGCCTCGCCCTACGGCTATTTCGCCAGCCTGCGCATCGACGAGCTGGCGGGGAAGCATGGCCGTACCGTCACCTGGCGCCCGGTCCTTCTCGGGGCGATCTTCAAGGTGACGGGCATGAAGCCCAACCTGCAGCAGCCCTTGCGCGGCGAATATCTGACCCATGACGTCGGCCGCATCGCCCGGTTGACCGGCGCTCCCTTCACCTTCCCCGATTCGGCCCCTGTCAATGGCGTCGCCGCCTCGCGCGCCTTCTATTGGCTGACCGACGAGCATCCGGAACAGGCGAAGCTGCTGGCCCACGCGCTCTTCCATGCCCATTTCGGCGAGGGGCGGGACATCGGCCCGGCCGACACGGTGGCGGAGATCGCGGCGAAGACCCTGGGCAGCGTCGGCATCGACCGTGCCGCGGTGGCCGCCGCCATCCAGGACCCGGCGGTCAAGGACCGGCTGCGCACCGAAACCGACGATGCGGTGGAGCGCGGCGTCTTCGGCTCGCCCTTCTTCATCGTCGACGGCGAACCCTTCTGGGGCTGGGACCGCCTCGACATGGTCGACCGCTGGCTCGCCACCGGCGGCTGGTAGGGCAGGGCGGAATCCGCAGGTAGAGCTGCGGAAAATACTGACTCCCGGGGCGGGCAAACCGCTATAACTGCGGAATAGGACCTTCGTCCGGGCACCGGGTCTGGTGTCTGTTTCCGTTTCGGTTTGCCGCCCCATGGACCAGATCGTTCCCGACCGTCGCCCCCGGACGACCAGCGCGCCGCCGGCGGTTCCTCCCGGCAGTTCCGGCGGCAACGGCCATGGGGGCGCTCACGGCGGACCTCATGGAGCCAGGGGCGCATCCAAATCCTGGCTGGGCGGGGCGTTGCTGACGGCCCTGCTGCTCGGCCTGATCGCGCTGTCGATCCGGTCGGTGTCCGGCAATCTGACCTTCGTGCTGCTGGGATCGGTCGGCCTCGTGATCGGCGCCTTCCACTATCTGTTTCCGGGCAGCCAGTTCTTCACGCTGGCGCTGACCAACTTCATCGGCGTCTATGCCTGCATCTTCGTCTTCTTTCTGGAAAGCAACTTCCACAACATCAGTCCGCTGATCCAGAGCGTCGCCTTCGTCCTGCCGCTGGTCGCCTTCCTGGGCGGGGCCTGGTGGCGGGCGGAGGACATCCGGCGGATCGTGATGTCGCGGCGATTGCGGGAGGGGGGACATTTCGACCGCGTCTTCCTGTGGATGGCGCCGGTCTGGGGCATCGGCGCCCTGACCTTCCTGGTGCCCGAACAGGACATGGACACCCAGACGATCGGCGCGATCTTCCTACTGGCCATGTCGGCCATCTCCGCCATCGTCGCCCTGGTGTCGCGCGACATCGCCATCTTCCTGCTCGACGCCGGCCTGCTGTTCGAAGGATTCTTCCAGCAATCGGCACGTCTGGTCCTGCCGGCCTTCGCTTTCCTGACCTTCTATTCGCTCTGCATCATCCTGTTCGGCGCCATCTACACCATCATGGACCGCTTCATGGCGGAGCCGAACTTCGTCATCGAAGGCGTCAGGCGCGACCTGACCTTCTCCGAGGGGATCTATTTCTCCATCGTGACCTTCGCCACCGTCGGCTATGGCGACATTCACCCGGTGTCCGGGCCGGTCCGTCTGGTCTGCGGCATCGAGATCGTCATGGGTGTGCTGCTGCTGCTGTTCGGCTTCAGCGCCATCATCGGCCATGCCCGGCCGACCAACCGGTCGGACCGCAACGATCCGCTTTGAGCACAGATCCGCCCGGCGGTCTCGGCAGACGGACAATCCTGCATAGCGCACTATGTCAGGGGGCGCGCTATGTTGGGCGCGGTTCCGTTCTTCACGTCAGAGATTTCAGCGTCCCCATGCCACTCCATCTCATCAAGCTCGCTGTCGGTGTCCGCGACCTCGACCATCTGGCGGAGTTGCAGGACCGCCGCGCCGTAATGGCCGACGGCCAGACCCGCATCCCCGTCTACACCCGCCGCCTGCCCAAGCGCGGCGACGAACTGCTGGCCGGCGGCTCGATCTATTGGGTCATCAAGGGCAGCGTCCTGGTGCGTCAGCCGATCCTCGCCATCGACACCGCCGCCGACGAGGAGGGGGAGAGCTACTGCACCCTGCAGATCGCCGCCGATCGGGTGCAGACGGTGCCGACCCCGCATCGCCCCTTCCAGGGCTGGCGCTACCTGACGGCCGAGGCCGCCCCCCAGGATCTTTCAGCCGCCGGCGGGGCGGGGGACGAGTTGCCGGCCGATATGGCGGCTGAACTGCGGGCGCTCGGCCTGCTCTGACGGAAACATCAGTCGGTTCAGCGAACATAAAAATACGGGAGGCGACGAAAAAAGCGCTTGCGTGGTTTGGGGAAGGGCGCCTATAACCCGCTCCACCGACGGCGGGGCGCTGATTGAGGCGCGGCGCTGGCGGCAG
>NZ_LGQU01000102.1:0-43647 GCF_003115935.1 Azospirillum sp. TSH20 | reverse complement strand
CGGCTCTTCATCATGTGGACATGTCAACAAAGGTGAAATCCCTGCAACCCTGCCGTTTTGGACAAAACCCCTACAGGTAAATGGAAAATATATCGCGCCTTCAAGACAATCAGAGCGTGCAAGCTACATAGATATGGCTTGTAAACTTCCGTGTTGGCGACGCACAGCTATCTGTGATAAACGTATTTCAAAATTAAATCCATTTTTTGTATCATGCCTGCCTCTCCATGCACGCCTTCGAGCGCACATCTTCCGGCTTACTGCCGGCAGCGGCGGCCCATGGGCGGGCCTGAAGACCCCGGCCGCAACGAATGACTGCCATGACCAACCATCCCTACCCTGTCCTGACCCAGCCGAAGGCCAAAAAGACTGCCACCGGATGGATGGCCGAACCGCCTGCGGCGCTGCGCGCGCTGCTCGACCCGAAGGACTGCGCCGATCAGGTGCTGTCGATCTCCGGCACCTACCGCGACCGCATGCGCCGGCTGACCGTCCTGCTCGACATGGCCTTGCGGGCGGTGGTCGGGCGCTATGTCGCGGACGACCGCATCCGCGCCATCTATGCCCTGGCGCCGGAATTGGATGACATCCTGCGCCGGGCCGCAGCGCGGCCCTATCGGGTCGGCTGGTACCGGCCGGACGTGATCTTCGACCGTGACGGCACGACGCGGATCTGCGAGATCGGCGCCCGCTATTCGATGAACGGCTGGATGGTCAGCCGTGCCCTGTCGAAGGGGCACAGCGACTTCTGGGACGATCTGTGCGCGCCCTACGCGCCCGGCAGCACGCTGGCCCTGGTGCACCGCAAGGAGCCCGGCGGCGAGGTCGACTGCCTGTCGGATCATCTGCAAGGCACCGGCGTCCGCTTCCTGTCGGTGAAGCCGGAGGAGATGGAACTGCGTGACGGGCGCCTGACTGCCCGGGGCGTGGTGCTGGACCGCATGATTTTCCAGATGGACCGCACGGAACTGCTGTTCTTCGCGCCCGCCGTCCTCGACCGGCTGATGGAATCAGGCGACTATTTCAACGATGTCCGCACGCTGATCCTGGTGCATGACAAGCGCGTCCTCGCCGTGCTTTCCGACGAGCGGATCATGCGCGAGGCGATGCCAGCGGACCTGTACGAGGAATTGCGCCGGCACCTGATCCCCTCCGTCTGTCTCGAATCGGCCGAAGAGGCGGAGGATTTCCTGAAACTGGAAGGCGACTGGATCGCCAAGCGGAACAGCGGCGGGAGCGGCATCGGCACGCTGGTGCGGTCGCGGTGCAGTGACGACGATTGGAAGGAACTGGTCCGCCGCGACTGGCGGGAGATGATGTTCCAGCCCTATCTCGACCAGTTCGACTATAAGGACGAGACTGGGCGGGCCATCCACATGGTGGGCATGCTGCTGTGCCGCGACGACGTCTGCTACGGCAATGGCGTGTTCCGCGGCTCCGACGAGGCGGTGATCAACCTGCACCAGCAGCGCGGCAGGCTCTATGCATGCGAACTGGCGACATAAGCGGGAGGACCGCCGGCCTGACGGTCGGCGGTCCGCTCTATAACATGGAGGATCATGTCGGCCGAGCCCCGGCGTCGCCGGCGTGCCGGACGCGCCTGCCAGCGGTCAGGCGGCGTTCTCGCTCAGCACGCCGCGGCGGATCTGGTCGAGTTCGATGGATTCGAACAGCGCCTTGAAGTTGCCTTCGCCAAAGCCTTCGTTGCCGATGCGCTGGATGATCTCGAAGAAGATCGGGCCGATGACGTTCTGGGTGAAGATCTGCAGCAGCAGACCCTGCCCTTCGGTCGGGGCGCCGTCGACCAGGATGCGGTTGGCCTGCAGGCGCTTCAGGTCCTGGTTGTGGCCGGGCACGCGGCTGTCGACGCGCTCGTAATAGGTGTCGGGCGTGTCCTGGAACGGGGTGCCCATGCCGCGCATCGTCTCCACGGTGTGGACGATGTCGTCGGTTCCGAGCGCCACGTGCTGGATGCCTTCGCCCTTGTAGTCGCGCAGATATTCGACAATCTGCGACTTGTTGTCGGCGGACTCGTTGATTGGGATGCGGATCTTGCCGCAGGGGCTGGTCATCGCCTTCGACCGCAGGCCGGTCAGCTTGCCCTCGATGTCGAAGTAACGAATCTCGCGGAAGCCGAACAGGCGGGTGTAGAAGTCGGCCCACTCCTCCATCCGCCCGGTGTGGACGTTGTGGGTCAGGTGGTCGATGTAGGTCAGGCCGGCGCCCTTCGGATGCTGGTCAACCCCCGGCAGCGGCACGAAATCGACCTCGTAGATGCTGCCGCGCTCGCCATAGCGGTCGACGAGGTAAATCAGCGAATCGCCGATGCCCTTGATGGCGGGGATGTTCAGCTCCATCGCGCCGACGCGGTTCTCGACACCCCAGGCGCCGAGATCGACGGCCCGGCGATAGGCGAAGGCGGCGTCGGCGACGCGGAAGGCGATGGCGCAGATCGACGGGCCATGCTGGGCGGCGAAGTTGCGCGGGAAGCCCGACGGCTCGGCATTGACGATGAAGTTCACGTCGCCCTGGCGGTAGAGCGTGACGTCCTTCGACCGGTGGCGGGCGATTGCGGTGAAGCCCAGCTGCTCGAACAGGCGGCCCAGCGCCACCGTATCCGGCGCGGTGAATTCGATGAACTCGAATCCATCGGTCTTCATCGGGTTTTCCCACATGTCGGCCATGATCGTCTCTCCCTTGGTTTGTTCTGCGATCAGTATGCCGGACTATCTGTGGAAATAGCTTTCAAAGTGGGGCAGGCACACCTATGATTTTGGCAGGATTTTCCGTGCTGATCAGCCATACCGGAGAAATTTGCCGTTGTCCGCCGCCCTGTCGGAAATCGACATCAAAATCCTGGTCGCTTTGCAGGAGGATTCGCGCCTGACCGTGCAGGAGCTGGCCGACCGGGTCGGCACCTCGCCGTCCTCCTGCTGGCGCCGTCTGAAGTCGCTGGAGGAAACCGGGGTGATCCGCCGCTACACGGCGCTGGTCGATCCCAAGGCGGCATCGGTCGGCGAGTGCGTCTTCGCCCATGTGACGCTGGACCATCATTCGGCCGAGACTGCCGCCCTCTTCATCGACGCGGTGCGCAAGCGGCCGGAAGTGCTGGAATGCTATGCGGTGTCGGGGGATGCGGACTATCTGCTGCGGGTCGCGGTGCGAGCCATCGCCGATTACAACCGCTTCCTGGAGGAGTTCGTCTTCCAGCTGCCCTTCCAGGTCCGCATCCGCTCCAACTTCGCCCTGAAGGAAATCAAGTTCGAGACGGCTCTGCCGCTGGGAAGCGGGGCGTAGCGCGCCGCCATTGCAGTCACTATTACAAGTTGTCATCCCCGCGAAGGCGGGGATCCAGGTTTCCTACTCAAGCACTTGAAACGCCTGGATTCCCGCCTTCGCGGGAATGACGGCCGAAAGAGGGGGCCTCCCCTACCCCGCCACGCGGCGCTTGGCCGGCACGGCCGCGGCGGCGGCTGTCGGATGCGGGCCGGCGATGCGGTCGAGCAGCAGGTCCAGGCCGGTGCGGCTGGTCTCGTAGGCGACTCTCGCACGGGTCAGCGTCTGCGCCGAGGCGGCGGCGAGCGCCTCGCGGTCGTCGGCCCAGGCCGCCAGAATCGGCAGCGCCGCTTTCACGAAGTCGGTGTTCTGGGGCACCAGCCCGTCGGCCGGAATGTCGGAGCCGATGCAGCCGCGCTCGTAGGCCAGCACCGGCACGCCGGCGGCCATCGCCTCGAACAGGACCAGCGGCTGCGCTTCGTTGCGGTACTGGGTGGGAAAGACGAAGACGTCGATGTCGCGGTAGAAGGCCTCCTTGGCCTCGCCATGGACCGGGCCGTGATACTCGACCGCCCCGTCGAAGGCCATCAACCCGGCGGCCACCATCGCATTGTCCCTTGGCTTCAGCCCCGGTCCGGCCAGCACCAGCTTGGCGTCCACCCCCTCCAGCTGCAGGGCGCGCAGCAGGGCGAACAGCGTGTCCAGCCCCTTCTCGCCGCACAGGTTCGACAGGTGGCCGATGCGCAGGGGGCCGTCGCGCCGCGGACGCGGGGCCGCGCCGGGCGTGGAGAAGATGGCGTTCGACATGGTCATGCAGGTGCGCGCCGCCGGATAGACCGACTGGAAGCGCATCTGCATCGCCGGGCACAGCAGCACATGGGTGCAGCCGGCGCCGGCCACCCGGGTCAGCAGCCGCATCCGCCAGGTCGGTTTGCTGATGGTGGCGAAGGAGTGATGGTGCAGCACCTGCTCGTAGCCGAACAGCCGCGCGGTCCCGGCGAGCGCGGCGGTGTAGAGCGTGCCCCAGCCGGAATCCACCGGCATGTAGAAGCGGCGGTCCGGCTTGCGCAGCCCGGCGGCGAGCCGGCCCATGGCGCCGAACACCCGCGTCATCTTGCGCAGATGGTAAGCGACACCACCACCGTTCCAACCGGGCGACAGGTCGGCGACCTCCACGCGGCCGCGCCCCCGCATGCGGTCCTGCAGACGCTCCAGCACCAGGGCCGTCACCCGGCTCATCCCGTCCACCGGAGGCGGCAGGCGCCCGGAGACGACCACATGGGTGCGCGCGTTCCGTTCCATCGTCAACTCCCGGTCAATGCCGCTCCGGTCGACCGGCCATGCTGGCCACCCTCCGGATCGGCGGAATAGTCGGACACATAGTCCGTGTCCGCGCTGCGCTCCGCCTTCGGGCCGCCCAGCGCCACGACGGCCTTCTCCACCGACTGGGCGAAGAAGCTGGCGTCGGCCAACGCCTGGAAGGGCCGGCCGTTCAGGCTCAGGCGGCGCCACTCGTCCTCGTCCGCCGCGACCGACAGCATGTAGCGCGCCAGCCCCTCCGGGTTGTCCGGCTCCACGATGTGGCCGTTCAGCCCGCTGCGGATCAGCACGTCGCGCGCGCCGCACTGGTCGGACAGGATGGTCGGCACACCCATGGCCAAAGCCTCGTTCACCACCAGACCGAACTGCTCCTCCAGCGACGGCAGAAGCAGGCAGAGCGTCGATCCCAGCGTCTCGGCAATCCCCTTCTCCTGCAGGAAGCCACGGAAGATGATCGACCCGTCCAGCCCGCGCCGCGTCACCTCGGCCCGCAATTCCGCCTCCAGCGGACCGGAGCCGCAGAGGTGGAGCGGACGGGCGGCCGGACCGGCCAACTTCCGGTAAATGTCGTAGGCTTCGACCGCCCGGAACAAGTTCTTCTTCGGGACGAAGCGCGCGATGATGGTGAAGTGGCGGTCGGCGAAGGGTACTCCCCCAGGAGCCGGCTCCATCCCGGACAGTCGTCGGATGCGGTCCAGCGACAGCGTGTCATACCCGATATAGAGCCGATCCTTCGGGAGTCCCAACAGGCGGAAGTAATCCACCGTGCGGTGACTTCCGCCGATCCCCGCCTGATAGGGGGAGTAGAAGACGCTCTTGACCATCTCCCGCCACAGGATGCGCGGCTTGTCGTCGTATTTGGAGGCGTTCATGTTGATGACCTTGCGCCCCATCAGCCGCATGGTCAGAGCGAGGGCGAAGACGTCCGGATCCTCGTAATGGCACAGGAAGACATAGCGGGCGTCGACGCGCCGGCATTCGCGCAGCAGGGCGCGGTACACCGTGGCCGTCGACAGGTCGGCCTTCGACTGGCCGGGGAACAGGGTGATCTTGCGGAAATTCTGACCCGATCCGGTCGAATCCCAGGCGTAGGTGTGCGATTTCGACCCGACCTCCAGCCCGATCACGTCATAGACATGACCCAGCCGGCGGCCGACCGCTTCCAGCCGGTCCATGTGGTAGGGGCCGAACATCTCCCAGCTGAAGACCAGCGCGGGCTTCTTCATGCTGCCTCTCCCAACAGAAGGCGGGCGTAGCGGTCGAGCGCCACGGCACGGGTGGCGTTCGCCTCCACCCAGGCACGGCCGCGGCGTCCCATGGCGGTGGCGCGGGCGGGGTCCGACAGCAGGGCCGCCACCGCCTCGGCCATGGCGCGCGGTTCCTCCGGCGGGGTGCACAGGAAGGCGCCGACCTGCGCCTCCAGCGTGGCGAGCGCCGATCCGGGCAGGCAGGTGCTGACGAAGGGCCGGCCGGCGGCGAGGATGGTCACCGCCTTGCCGGGCATGGCGAAGGCCGCCCCTTCCGGCCGCTGGGGCACGAGATGGACGTCGCCCTCCGCCATCGCTTCGTTCAACTGGTCCTTGGGTGCCAGCGGCTGGAAGATCACGTTGCTGAGGCCCATGGCGCGGGCGCGCGATTTCAGCTCCTCCTCCAGGCCGCCCTGTCCGCGCAGCTTGATGCGCGCATTCGGCATCAGCTCCGCCAGATGACCGGCCATATCCAGCACCTGCTCCAGCCCCTGCTTGCGGGCGAAGGCGCCGCTGTACAGCGCCGTCGGCGGCTGGTCGCGGCGCGGCAGCGGATAGACCGCGTCGGCATCGACATGGGGCGGGATCACATGGATCGGCCGGGTGACGCCCAGCTCCTCCAGCACGCCGCGCATCGGCTCCGACAAAACGACGATGGCGTCGGCGCGGTTCAGCGCCCGGCGCTCCATGGCGCGGATCGCCTTGACAGCCGCCTTGCCGCCCATGCCCAGCGCGCCGGCAAGGCCGGACTGGATGTCGTGGACGATGGCGACGTGGCGCCCGCCCGGTGCCTTGAAGCGGTCGGCGATGCCCACCGACAGGATCGACGGGCAGAGCGACAGCACGGCGCTGTGCCGCCCGACCCGGCCGCGGGCACGGGCGGCGGCGAAGCCGGCATGCAGCACGCCTTCGTGGATCAGCCGGGCCTTCATGCCGCCGCCGGCCGGCGGAATGGTGTGCAGCCGCTCGACCAGCACCCCGTCCACCGTCTTGCTGTCCTGCGACCCGTCGGCGTAGCCGTCATAGACCTTGTTGCCGGGATAGTTGGGACGCGCGGTCAGCACGGTCGTTTCGGCCCCGGCCGCCGCGAAGGCGGTGGCGAGGTCGGTCATCATCGGCGCACTGCCGGCCGGTTCCGGCCAATAGCTCTGCGCCACGAGCAGCAGCTCTTCCGGCACGGGCACGTCCGCCAGGGACTGTGGGCCCGGTGATGCCTTGGACGCCGGCCGGTCGAAGACCGGCGGCCGCAGATGGATGGAATCGTCCGGCATCGGGCTTTACTCCGCTGCCTGCTTGGAGGTCTGGAGGCGTTCGGGGGCCGCGTTCTCCAGGAACCAGTCGTAGGTGCGGCGCAGCCCCTCCTCCAGCGACACCTTCGGGCGCCAGCCGGTGGCGAACAGGCGCGACACGTCCATCAGCTTGCGCGGATGGCCGTCGGGCTTGCTCAGATCGTGGGTCAGCGTGCCGGTGTAGCCGACGGTGTCGCGGATCATGGCGGCGAGGTCGGCGATGGCGATGTCGTCGCCGGGGCCAACATTGATGATCTCCTCGCTGTCGTAATGATCCATCAGATGCAGGCAGGCGTCCGCCATGTCGTCGACATAGAGGAACTCGCGCCGCGGCTTGCCGGTGCCCCACAGGGTGACGGTCGGATCGCCCGCCAGCTTGGCGTCGTGGAAGCGGCGGATCATTCCCGGCAGCGCGTGCGAGGTCTCCGGATCGAAATGGTCGCCGGGACCGTACAGGTTGGACGGCATGGCGCAGATGGCGTTGAAGCCGTACTGGCGCCGGTAGGCCTGGCACATGGTGATGCCGGCGATCTTGGCGACGGCGTAGGGCTTGTTGCTCGGCTCCATCGGGCCGGACAGCAGCGCCTCCTCCTTGATCGGCTGTTCCGCATGCTTCGGGTAGAGGCAGGAGGAACCGAGGAACAGCAGCTTTTTCACGCCGGCGCGCCAGGCGGCGTCGATGACGTTGTTCTGGATCAGCAGGTTGTCGCGGATGAAGTCACCGCCGAAGCGGTCGTTGGCGAGGATGCCGCCCACCTTCGCCGCGGCCAGGATCACATGCTCGATCCCCTCGCGGTCGAAGAAGGCGCGCACCGCCGCCTGATCGGTCAGGTCGAGCTGCGACCGGTCGCGGATCACGAGGTCGGTGTGCCCGGCCTCGGTCAGCCGCCGCAGAACGGCGGATCCGACGAGTCCCCGGTGTCCGGCGACGAAGATACGGCTGTTGCGGTCCATGCGGGCCGTCTCCTGATGAAGAGGTCTAGGTACAATCACTTGCCCCCACCCCGACCCTCCCCCGCTGGGCGGGGGAGGGAGCAGGCGCGTGTTCGGGAGGGCGGCGGCAGTCCCTCCCCCGCCCAGCGGGGGAGGTTAGGTGGGGGTCTAACTCCCCCGGCAGATGCCCCTACTCCGCCGCCTGCCCCATGCGCCCCAGATCGGCACGCGCGCGCTCGGCATACCACTCGACCACGCCGGGCAGGCCGGCGGAGAGCGGGATGCGCGGGGTGAAGCCGAGCGCGGTCAGCTTGGCGATGTCGGGGCTGCGGCGGTCGGTGCCGCCGGGAGCGGCAGGACCCGGCATCACCTGGGCCTCGCGGCCGAGGCAGGCGACCGTCTGGCGGGCGAGGTCGGCGATGGTGACCTCCTCCGGGTTGCCGATGTGGTAGATGCCGAGATGCTCGCCCTTGTCGATCACCGTCACGATGCCGTCGATGGCGTCGTCGATGTGGACGAAGGCGCGGGTCTGACGGCCGTCACCCTGGATCTTGAAGGGCACCGCCCCGCTCGGGTGGCTCGCGATGGCCTCCACCGCCCGGCGGGAGAATTCCGGCACCACATGCTCCCAGCCCATGTCGGGGCCGTAGACATTGTGCGGGCGGAAGATCGCCACGCGGTCGAAGCCGCTGCGGCCCCAGTTGATCGCCAGCAGCTCCGAGATCAGCTTGGAGCCGCCGTAGCTGTAGCGGGCGTTCAGCACGTCCGGCACGACCAGCGGCACCTCCTCCGGCGTCGGCACCATCGGCGGGGTCTGGTAGGCCTCCGAGGAGGAGGCGACGACGAGGTCGCCCACGCCGTCGGCGCGGCAGGCGTCCAGCACGTTCAGCATGCCGCGCACGCCGACGTCCAGAACCACCTCCGGCTTCTCGTAGAAATGCTTGGTGCCGTTGACGGCGGCCAGATGCAGCACGCCGTCGACGCCGCGCACCGCATCGCGCACCGCGGCCGCGTCGCGGATATCGCCCTGGACGAATTCGACATCGTCCAGCACGCCGGCCAGCCGCCCGGTATGACCGCGCGAGTTGTCGTCCAGAACGCGGACGCGGTGGCCGTCACGGACCAGCCGGTGGACCAGGGCGGCGCCGATGAAGCCGCTGCCGCCGGTGACGAGATAGTGTTTCATGTCGGTCAAATTCCTCTTCCCAAACCCCTTTGGCCGGCCCGACGCCGTCAGGCCACGTGCGCGTAGCGGGCGGCGCCATGGCTGCCGAGAGCCACGTAGGCGGTGCCTTCCGGCAGGTCGACATCGCGGCTGTTGAAGTTGTTCCAGAAGTCGTAGATCACGCCCGGCCGGTCCATCCGCTGGGCCAGATCCGGCAGCGGCATGGAGGTGAAGACCGGGTGGTTGTTCAGGATCACCGCCAGATTGGCGCCGGACACCGCCTCGGCCATGTTGGCCGCCGGCTCCAGCCCGAAGGAGCGGATGTCGTCCGGCCGCACCACCGCATCGAAGCCGCGCAGGCGGGCGGTGGGGAAGCGCTGGCGCAGCTCCTCCAGCACCGGCTTGGCCATGGTGCCGCGCAGGTCGTCGGTCGCCGGCCGGCCCTTGAAGGCGAGGCCCATCAGGCTGATGGTCGGCGCCTGGGGGAAGCCCTGCATCGAATTGGCGAGCTTGCCGAGGAAGTCGGCGACCTCGATCGGCTGGCTTTCGTTGACCAGACGGCCGGCGGCGGTGATCGCCATGTCGACGCCGACCTCGCGCGCCGCCTCGATCAGGATGTGGGGGTCCTTCTCCAGGCAGGGACCGCCGACCGGGCCGGGCAGCGGCAGGTTGGTGCGCGGATAACCCAGCTTGCCGGCGCGCGCCACCTCGACCGCCGAGATCTCCATGGCGTTGCACAGCTTGGCGATCTCGTTGGAGAAGGCGAAGGTGACGTCGCGGTAGGTGTTGTCGACCAGCTTGATCAGCTCCGCCGTCTCCAGGGTGGAGACCTTGACGGTGGTCGGCGTCAGGAAGCCGAAGATCTGGGCGGCGCGGGTGGCGACGTCCATGCTCTCTGCCCCGACGATCTGCGGCAGCTGGTTCAACTCCAGCAGCGCCTGGCCTTCCAGCGTGCGTTCCGGGCAGAAGGCGATGTCGAACTGCTTGCCGGTGGCGCGCAGGATCGGCGCCACGATGTTGCGGGTGGTGCCCAGCTTCACGGTGGAGCGCAGGATGACCAGGTCGCCGTCATGCAGGCAGCTGGCGACCTGACGGGTCGCCGCCTCGATCATGTCGGTGCGGACCCGGCCGTCCTTGCTCAGCGGCGTGCCGACCGTGATGATGAAGACGCTGGCCTGGCTGCAATCGTCCTGATTGCGGCTGAAGGTGAAGCGGCCGCGCGAGATGACGTGGCGCAGCTTCTCCGTCAGGCCCGGTTCGTGGAAGTGCGGGTTGCCCTGGCCGAGCTTGTCGAGCACGTCCTGCCGCACCTCGACCCCATGCACCTGGAAGCCGGCGTCCGCCATCGCCACCGCCAGCGTCAGGCCGACATAGCCGAGCCCGAGGACGCAGACGTTACGATCGGAAAAAGTCTTGGGAAGCATCGTCGCTCCTGCCGTTTGCTAAGGCCCCGCCACCGGCGGCGGGTTGCCGAGAGTTTGGAGACGCCCCGACTGCCCAGCCCTGTTGGCAAGGATGCAGACGGAGAAACCTCGAAATTCGAAATTGTTTTCTTATTGTGACTTCGCCGTGACGATGAAGTACCCCGTTACCGGCGTTGTGCAGCGCGAAGTGTTTCAGAAATCACCGTCGGATGAAAAGACTATGATTGCCGATCACCGACGTATTAAGAGTACTAACCCTCGCCGACGCCAAATGAATGCTTGGAGGCACCAACAGAGACGTTCGAAAGTGGTGCAATAGGCGCAATCCGCTTCAGCTGCCGGCATGGATCGGCCCGGCATTGCGAAATTGAGGGTTGCATCTGCCCGCCCTGCCACGACCCGCCCCTCTCAGGCCGTGGCGCTGGTCAGACGGCGCAACCGTTTCAGCTGTACCAGTCCCGTCAGCACCGCCATGGCCGCATAGACCGCGACCATCGCCACGCTGCCGATGACGAAATCCACCAGCGCCGGCATCCGGTCGAACAGCGGGGCGGCGAACCGGTCGAGTGCCAGTGCCGCGGCGACGGCGGCGCCGGCGCACAGCAACGCCTTCGCGGCGATCCCGCCATACAGCTCGCCGACCGTCTGCCGGTGGATCCAGGCGATGGCGACCGTGGCGGCCAGTTCCGCGGTGAAGGTCGCCATCGCGGCCCCCTCGATGCCGTAGCGCGGGATCCACCAGATGTTCAGCAGGGCGTTCAGCGCGCCGCCCGACAGCATGGCGATCATGTAGCCGGTCTGCCGGTGCCAGACGAGCAGCGGGTTGCCCAGGATCATGTTGGCGTAGACCACCGCCGAGGCCAGCATCAGCAGCCGCAGCGCCAGGGTCGCCGGGGCGTAGGCATCGCCGAACAGCGTTCCCAGGATGGACGGCGCCAGGGCGAGGCCGCCGGCGATGACCAGCCCGCCGACCGCCAGCATGACGGAGGCATAGGCCCGCATCCGGTCGCGCATCGGCCCCAACTCGCCATAGGCCGCCGCCAGCTGCGGCAGGAAGGCGTTCATCACGATGTTGCCGACCAGATTGGCCAGGGTCTGGATCTTCACCGCCGCGCTGTACCAGCCGACCTCGGTGTGCGGGGCCAGGAAGCCCAGCATGACCACGTCCAGATGGGTGAAGATCGCCCAGGCGAAGACGCCGACCGCCATCGGCGTCGCCGCCGTCAGGATCTCGCGCCAGACCTTCAGGTCGACCCGCGGGCGCAGCGTGCCGAAATCGCGGCGGAACCGGCCGATCATCACCAGCGCGTTGACGGTGATCGATCCGCCGGTGATGGCGGCTGCTGTGATGGCGTCCTCAGGCCCACGCACCAGCAGAAAGACGAGAAGCATCGAGCCGATGGAGGTGCCGATCTCGCGCGTGGCGATCACCCCCATCTTCTCGGTCGCCTGATAAACAAAGTCGAGCACCAGGGCGTTCCCGAGCAGCTGGACCGCCTGTACCAGAAGAACCGCCTTCACCTCCATTGGCTTATCCAGGGAAAGGATGAAGGCGGCATAGAGGACGCCCACCACCACAGCCAGGACGGTGCGCAGGGTCAGCACATGCTCCGACAGCTCGGCCGCCTGCTCGCGATCGCGGGCGATCTCGCGGATGGCGTAGGTGGACAGGCCCATGTTCACGAACAGCGCCGCATAGGCCATCAGCGAGGTGCCGAAGCCCAGCACGCCGAAACTGTCCGGCCCCAGCACCCGCGCGGTCCAGGCGGCGGTGACCAGACCGCTCGCCATCGTCGCCATCTTGGCGGCGGCAAGGGCGCGGATGTTCCGGAAGATGCGGTGTCCAGCGGACATTCATGGGCTCTTCAGTGGTTCAAAACGTCACGTTGCACGGCGCAAAAACTCCTCTCCCGCCTTTTCGGGGCGGGAGAGAAGGGTCTTCCTCAGTTCGCGTAGTAGCGGCGGTAGCCGTGATAACGGCCGCTGTCCGGGAACTCGTATTGGGCATGGCGGCGGGTATCGACCTGACTGAACAGGACGCCCACCACCTCGCCGCCGGCCTCGATCACCTCCTTCAGGCCGGCCATCGCGGTGCCCCGCTTGGTCATGCCCCAGCGGACGATGAAGACGGTCTGGTCGGCGAGCGCCGCCAGCAGCTTGCCTTCCGACACCGCCAGCACCGGCGGCGAATCCAGCACGATGCGGTCATAGTTGACCGACAGGCGCGACAGCAGCTGGTGCATGGCCGACGACCCCAGGGCATCCTGCGGCAGCGACGGACCATGGCCGGCGACGATGACGTGCAGCCCGGTGCGCGGATCGACCTGGATCGCTTCCTCCAGCGCCGCGGTGCCGGCCAGAACCTCCGACAGGCCACGGTTGTTGGACAGGCCCAGCATCTCGTGCAGGCTCTTCCGCCGCAGGTCGCAGTCGACCAGGATCGTCCGCTGGCCGGCGTTGGCGCAGGTGCGGGCGAAGGCCGCGGCGACGGAGCTTTTGCCCTCGCCCGGAACCGACGAGCTGAACAGGATCACCCGGTGCCGCCCGTCCGGATTGGCGAGCAGGAGCGAGGTGCGCAGGTTCTGCATTGATTCCGCGAAGGCGGAGATCGGCTTGTCGACCACATAGGCGGCCGGCGAGCCGCCGAAGCGCGGGATGCGCGGCACGATGCCCAGGCTGCGCACGCCGGTCGCCAGTTCGAACTGGTGCGGGCTGCGGAAACCGCCGTCGGAGCGTTCGCGCAGCATGGCCAGCAGCACGCCCAGCGTGCCCGACGCCACCAGCGCCAGCAGCAGGATCAGCTTGCGGTTGGGCTGCGACGGATCGAGCGGGATCGCCGCCTCCGACACCACGCGGGCGTCGGGCTGGCGCATATCGGTCTGCGCCGCGATCTGCTGCGAGCGGGTCAGCAGGGATTCGTACATCGCCTGGGCGGTGCTGGCGTCGCGTTCCAGCGTGCGCAGGCCAACGGTCGCCTGCTGCTGCTGGTTCTGCTTGGCCTCGGCCTGGTCCAGGCTGGCCTTCAGCGCCTGCTCGCGACCCTTCGCCAGTTCGACCTCGTTGCTGAGGTTGGCGACGATCTTGCCGACATCGGCCTTGATCTGGCTCTGCAGGTCGCGCAGCTGGCTCTGCAGGGCCTGGAGCATCGGGTGCTTGGCGCCGTAGCGGTTGGTGGCGTCGGCGATCTGGCGCTGCAGGTCGACCTCGCGCTCACGCAATGCCTGGATCAGCGGGGAGCCCAGCACGTCGCCGACCGCCGAGGCGCCGCGCGGCGAGTTCGCCATCGCGGTGACGTCACGCAGCTTGGTTTCCGCCTCCTGCCGCTTGGTGCGGGCCAGGATATAGTCGGTGTTGAGCTGGCTCAGCTGCTGGCCGACAACCGTGCTCTCGTTGTTGGACGAGGTGGTCAGGCCATGCTCGGTGCGGTACTTCTCGACCGCGTCGCCGGTCGTCTGCGCCTCCTTGCGCAGGTCGGCCAGCCGTTCCTCCAGCCACTGGGTGGCGCGCTTGGACGCCTTGAACTTCTCGTCCAGCTGGTCGACCAGATAAAGGTCGGCCATGGTGTTGGTGATCAGCGACGCCTTGCGCGGGTCCTCGCTGTCGAAGCTGACGGCGATGACATAGGAACGCCCCTGCGGCCGGACCGAGGTGTTGTCGAGCACCGCATTGACGACCGAGGTCATCTGGTTGCGCTCGATCTCCTCCGGCGACAGCGGCACGGTGCCGCCGCTCTTCCAGCTGTCGGGGATCCAGTTGCGCGGATTCAGCGCGGCGAGCCACCCCGGCGGCGGCGGACGCAGCGCCGAATTGAACTCCGGATCGTTCATCAGCTTCAGCTTCGCCACCACCTTTTCGGCGAAGGCCGGCGACTTCAGGATCGCGACCTCGCTCTGCAGCGCGCTGATGTCGGGGGTCATGTCGGACACCACGCCCTCGAAATTCAGGACGGTGTTCTTGCGGTGCTCGACCATGATGAGGGTTTCGGCGGTGTAGAGCGGCGTCATCCGGAAGGCGACCAGGGCCGCCAGCCCGGTGCCGAGCACGATCACCGTGCCGATCAGCAGCTTGTGCCGGCGCAGCAGGCCGGTTGTCCGGCGCACCGCACTGGCGGCGCTGGCCGACAGATCATAGGAGATGCCGGGGGAGGCGGAACCGGAGCCCCGCCGAGACTCAGGGGTATTGCGTCGGGGTTGTTCCTGAAGTTCCTGGGTGGCCAAAGGGTCCTCCTCGCGTAACGACCAGAAGCGCGGCCATAGGACCATCCGTTAGCCCGATCCTCCATTCCGGGCAGCTGATGCTGTCCGGCGGGCAGGCTCGGCGGTTCGTCCGATTGGCTGAAACGCAGTGTTAGTCCAGCCGTTGCATCGGCCATCCAGTGCATGAGGTGAGCAATGGGCGCGCAGTGGGTAGCCTTCCTGACCCTGTTGCAGTGCGGTATGGACCGTCGATGCAGGACCGGGGATAATGGGGGTTACTCGGAAGGACAGGTTCCATGACGTTCGATCGTACCGGCCGGTTGGCGGAAATCCCGGCACTTTTCCCGACATTGGCGAAGCTGGACGAGGACTCGGCGACCCTTCTGGGCAACGCCGGGCGGCGGGTGAACGTTCCGCGCGGGACCGTCCTGTTCCGTGCCGGTGACCGATGTCACACCTTCCTGATGGTTCTCGACGGCGCGGTGCGGGTGCAGATGGCATCGGAGACCGGGCGCGAGATCGTGCTGTACCGCGTCGGCCGTGGCGAGACCTGCATCGTCACCACCGCCTGCCTGCTGACCGACAAGCCCTACAGCGCCGAGGCGGTGGCGGAGACCGACATCGACGCGGTGGCGCTGGCGGCCGGCCCCTTCCACGAACTGGTGGCGCGCTCCGCCGCCTTCCGCGACTTCGTCTTCGCGTCCTTCGGCAACCGGCTGACCGGCATGATGATGCTGATCGAGGAGGTCGCCTTCGGCCGCGTCGACCTGCGCCTCGCCCGCTTCCTGGCCGACCGCCGCGACACGACTGGCAGGCTGGACACCACCCATCAGGCGCTGGCGGTGGAGCTGGGCACCGCGCGCGAGGTGGTGAGCCGCCAGTTGAAGGAGTTCGAGCGCCGCGGATTCGTGGCCCTGTCGCGCGGCCGCATCCAAGTGCTCGACCCGGCGGCCCTGCTGGCGCTGGCGGAGGAACGGTGAGGGGCAATCTTTTACCGGAGTCGGCCCCCTGTGACTCCGTCACAGACGCAAGCGGCGGCTCGGCATAAACCGGTGCGATGCGGGACGCGGGTCCCGTGGACATCGCTTCAATACCGGACAGGTGCCGCCATGAATTGCCGCAACATGGGCCCGGTGGATCGCGCGCTGCGCGCCATCGTCGGGCTGATCCTGATTTCGCTGACCGTCGTCGGTCCGCAGACCCTGTGGGGACTGGTCGGGCTGGTGCCGCTGCTGACGGCCGTCGTCGGCTTCTGCCCGGCCTACACGCTGCTGGGCATCAAGACCTGCCGGACGGAAGACCGCACCGCCTGACCGATGCGTTAGCCGGACATGCGAACGGCCCGCTCCCTTCCGGGGCGGGCCGTTCGCGTTTCCTGACCAAGAGCCTCGGCCGGAGCCGCGGATCGTCAGGCGCGCGGGGCGTGCTTGTTCAGGATGCGCTGCAGGGTGCGGCGGTGCATCTTCAGGCGGCGCGCGGTCTCGGAGACGTTGCGGTCGCACTGTTCGAAGACGCGCTGGATGTGCTCCCAACGGACCCGGTCGGCCGACATCGGGTTTTCCGGCGGCTGCGGCAGCGGCCGGCCATCGGCCAGCAGCGCCGATTCCACCGCGTCGGCGTCGGCCGGCTTGGGCAGGTAATCGACGGCGCCGGCCTTCACCGCGGCGACGGCGGTGGCGATGTTGCCGTAGCCGGTCAGCATGACGACGCGGGCGTCGGGGCGGGCGTCGCGCAGGGCCGATACCACGTCCAACCCGTTGCCGTCGCCCAGCCGCAGGTCGACCACCGCGAAGGCGGGGGCGGATTCCTGCGCCACCTCGATGCCGAGCTGGACGCAATCGACCGCGACGACGTTGAAGCCGCGCTTTTCCATGGCGCGGGCCAGCCGCGTGCGGAAGGGGGCGTCGTCGTCGACGATCAGGAGGCTGCGGGTGACGTCGCCAGTGAATGTCAGTTTGACGGCATCGCCCGACAGCAGGTCATCGGTTGTTTTGAGGGTGTCCACCGTGAAACCTCATTTCTTGGCGTTGATGGTCTTCCAGCGCACGGAAATCCGCGCACCCGTTCCGCCCTGGTTGGAATGCCCGCCGGCGGTCTGGTCGGCGGGCGGAGTGCCGGCCGGCGGATTGTTGGTGTAGCGCACGGTCGCGCCGGTCTTTTCCAGCAGCGTCTGCGCGATGAAGATGCCCAGCCCCATATGGCCGCCGCCCGTCTGCCCCTTCGGGCCGGACCGCTCGCCACGCACCGACAGGTACGGCTCGCCGATGCGGCCCAGCAGATGGGGCGGAAAGCCCGGGCCGTCGTCCATCACCGTGATGGTGACGCCGCGGCCGTCCCAGGCGGCGGCGACCGTCACCTTGTGGCGGGCGAACTGGTGGGCGTTCTGGATGAAGTTGCCGATGCCGTGGATGATCTCCGGGCTGCGGCGCAGGAAGGGCTCCTCCGCCTCGCCGACCGGGTGGGGTTCCACGACGAAGTCGATGTGGCCGAGACGATGCGGCGCCGCGGCAGCCTCGATCAGCGTGGTCAGCGGCAGCCGTTCGAACGGGTCGCCGCCATCGGCTTCCGGCTTGCGCGCCAGATCGGCCAGGATCTCGCGGCAGCGCATCACCTGGCTCTGCAGAAGCTCGACATCCTCGCCATAGGGGCTGTCGGGCGGCAGGTCGCGCGCCAGCTCCTTCGCCACCACGGCGATGGTGCCGAGCGGCGAGCCCAGCTCGTGCGCAGCCGCAGCGGCGAGGGCACCCAGCGCGCCCAGCCGCTGTTCGCGGGCGAGCGCCACCTGCGAGGCGGAGAGCGCGTCGGCGAAGCGACGCGCCTCGGCGGCGACGCGGAAGACATAGCCGGCGATGAAGACAGCCGACACCGACAGCGACAGCCAGACGCCGAAGGCATAGAGCGGCGCCATCGAGCGCACCGGCTCCTCCCACGGCAGCGGGAAGTGCCAGAGGGCGAGCGCGGTCAGGCAGATCAGGTTCAGCCCGGTCAGCAGCACCGTGCTGTAGCGCGACAGGATGGCCGCACCGACGGTCATCGGCGCCAGCAGCAGGATGGCGAAGGGATTGCTCAACCCGCCGGTCAGATAGAGCAGCAGCGTCAGCTGCAGCATGTCGTAGCTGAGATACAGCGCGGCGTCGCGGTCGGCCAGCCGGAGCCGGCCGCCGCGCTGGGCCATCGCCACCACGTTCAGCAGGGCCGACGCGCTGATGGCGGCCAGGACCGGCCCCAGCGGCAGCGGGAAACCCAGACCGAGATTGACGAAGGCCACCGCAGCCAGCTGCCCCAGCACCGCGACCCAGCGAATCAGGATCAGCGTGCGCAACGTGATGCGGCCGTCGGGCTGCGCCCAGTGCGGCGGCGAAGCGAGCGGGAGCGGTGCGGTCAGCGCGCTGGCGAAACTCACCATGATCCGTACCCCCGGCCTGCATGCATCTGGAGCGCATGCCCCTGGCGGTTGCGGCGGACACCGCCATATTCTGTGCCCATGACCGAACAGATCGCTGTCTTATCGCCCGCCATAAGGGCCGACGGATTGACCAAGCGCTTCCCGGCTCCGGACGGACGGGACGTGACGGCGGTCGACGCCATCACCTTCACCGTGCCGCGCGGCAGCGTCACCGGCCTTCTCGGCGGCAACGGGGCGGGCAAGACGACGACCATCTCGATGCTGCTGGGGCTTTTGCTGCCGACGGCCGGGACGGTGGAGATCCTGGGCGTCGACATGGCGCGCCACCGGCATGCCGTGCTTCCGCGCATGAACTTCTCCTCCCCCTACGTCGAACTGCCCCATCGGCTGACGGTGCGGGAGAACCTTACCGTCTATGCCCACCTCTACGGTTTGACATGCGTCAAAAAGCGCGTCCAAGAATTGGCCGAGCATCTTGACCTGTCGCGTTTTCTCGATCGCCCCTCCGGCGGGCTGTCGGCGGGGCAGAAAACCCGCGTTTCCCTTGCGAAAGCTTTGCTCAACGACCCGGAGCTTCTGCTGCTGGACGAGCCGACCGCCTCGCTCGATCCCGACACCGCCGACTGGATCCGGACATATCTTGAGCGGTACCGCCTTCGCACCGGCGCCACCATCCTGCTCGCCTCCCACAACATGCTGGAGGTGGAGCGGCTGTGCGACGGCGTGCTGATGATGCGGCAGGGCCGGATCGTCGACCGCGGCGCCCCCTCCGCCCTGGTCGCCCGCTATGGCCGCCAGACGCTGGAGGAGGTCTTCCTCGACATCGCCCGCGCGTCCGACGACGTTGCATCCGACGGCGGGATCCTGGCCGGGGAGGCCGCCGATGCAGCCGAATGAGGAGGCGATCCCCCATGCCATTCCAAGGGCCGACTTCTCGTTGCGGCGGGTCGGCGCCATGGTTCTGCGCTACTGGTATCTGCTGCGCGGATCCTGGCCGCGCATTCTGGAACTGGCCTATTGGCCGACCATGCAGATGATCCTGTGGGGCTACATCAACCAGTTCATGGCCTCGACCAACGGCGGCGGCAGCGGATGGGTGGCGCAGGGTGCCGGCGTGCTGGTCAGCGCGGTGCTGCTGTGGGACGTGCTGTTCCGCGGCCAGCTCGGCGTCTCCATCTCCTTCCTGGAGGAGATGTGGTCACGCAACCTCGGCCATCTGTTCGTCAGCCCCTTGCGCCCCGGCGAATGGGTGACGGCGCTGATGACCATGAGCCTGCTGCGCACCCTGATCGGCGTGCTGCCGGCGGCGGCGCTGGCGATTCCCTTCTTCGGCTATTCGGTCTTCGCGCTGGGCCTGCCGCTCGCCGCCTTCTTCGCCAACCTGATCGTGCTGGGCTGGTCGCTGGGGCTGCTGATCGTGGCGCTGATCCTGCGTTACGGCATGGGGGCGGAGGGGCTGGCCTGGATCGTCGTCTTCATGCTGGCCCCGGTCAGTGCGGTCTATTACCCGGTCTCGGTCCTGCCGGCCTGGCTGCAGCCGGTGTCGCTCGCCCTGCCGTCGGCCCATGTGTTCGAAGGCATGCGGGCGCTGGTGTTCGACGGCGTCCTGCGCTGGGACCATCTGGCCTGGGCGGTCGGACTGAACGTGGTCTACATGGCGGCCGGCATCGCCGTGTTCCTCTATGCCTTCCACCAGGCGCGCGTGCGCGGGGCCTTGCTGCAAACTGGCGAATAGCGGGCCGGCGAATAGCGGGTAGAGTGTCCGCCCAATTCCGTCAGCGACACCGGAGACCGCGCCCATGACCGCCCACACCCGCAGCCCCGACCTGTTCGACCGGCTCGTCGCCGAGGCGCGGCCGGACTGGTCGGCCTATGTCGACCACGCCTTCGTGCACGGGATGGGCGACGGGACGCTGCCGCAGGCGTGCTTCCGGCATTATCTGGTGCAGGATTACCTGTTTCTGATCCATTTCGCCCGCGCCTATGCGCTCGCCATCTACAAGGGCCGCGACCTGCGCGAGATGCGGGCGTCACTGAACGGCCTGAAGGCGATCCTCGACGTGGAGATGGACCTGCATGTCGGTCTGTGCGCCGGCTGGGGCCTGCCGGCCGCCGAGCTGGAACAGGCGGCGGAGGCCAAGGCGACGATGGCCTACACCCGCTATGTGCTGGAAACGGGCCTGCGCGGCGACCTGCTGGACCTGCATGTGGCGCTCAGCCCCTGCGTCATCGGCTATGCCGAGATCGGCCGCCGGCTGGCCGGGCTGCCCGGCGCGCTGGACGAGTCCAACCCCTACCGCGTCTGGATCGCGGAATATGCGGGGGAGGCCTATCAGGAGGTGGCGCAGGCGGCGCGGGAGAACCTCGACCGGCTGGCGGCGGACGGGATGACGGAGGCGCGCTTCCCCCGTCTGCTGACCGTCTTCCGTCAGGCCTGCCGGCTGGAAGCCGATTTCTGGGAAATGGGCATGACGCTGGCGGGGTGAAGGATCACCCCTGCTTGCCGGCCGCACCCTTCTCCCGGTCCACCGCTTCCAGAATCCGCTGCAGCGCCTCGGTGCTCAGCGGCGAATCCATGGTCAGGCCGTCGCCGAACTTGCGGAGGGCACCGATGGCGCGGCGGCGGGCGATGAACTCGTCGTCGCCGGCCTCGAACGGCTCGACCACCGGACCCTTGTAGTAGCTGCCGCGGAAGCTCCACTGGCGGCGCCCGTCGGCGCGCCATTCGCTGCCGTCGGACAGGACCATGCAGCGGCCGCCCTCTTTATAGCGCTCCACCGTTGCGATGGATTGCGGAATGGACTGGCCGCTGCGGATCGTCACGCGGTCGCCGACGCGGAAGCTGGCGGCAGTGAACATGCTGTCTCCCTGAATGGCGCACACCCCCGATGGGGCCGGAGCGCCGCAATATTCGTGAAGGCGCTGTTTTCCACCAGATGCCCCGGCAAATCCAGCGCCTAATCCAGCACCAAGTCCAATTCCCGACTCAGCCGGCCTTCTCGGCGGACGGGGGAGTGCCTGCCGGGGCCGGCGCCTTTTTCGTCAGCTGGGCGATGTAGATCCGGGCCAGCGACTTCAGGATCGGCGGCATCGCCGTCACCGCATCCTCGAAGCTGCGCTTGTCGATGACCTCGCAGATGCCGCCGGCGACTGCCACGGCGGTGACGTCGGGCTGGCGGCCGGTCAGCAGATAGATCTCGCCGAACAGCCGGCCCGGCCCGAGCGTCGCGATGTCGTCGCCCAGCGTGCCGCGGCCGGGGCGGAGCGCCACGCGGCCGGACTGGATCAGGTAGGCGGCGTTCACCGGCTCGTTTGGGCCGAAGAAGACATGCCCCTCGCGGATCATCCGGCGGTCGACCACTTTCTGAAAGGAGTTGGTGGAACGGAAATCCACCGCATTGCCGTACCGTTCGACCGCCGGCAGGCCATAGTCGCGGCGGATGGCGGCGATCAGGCTCTGCAGCAGGAACGACGCCAGCGGCGGACTGCGCTTCAGCAGCCCGCGGAAGGCGTCCCGCGTCACCTCGACGCAAGACACCTCGGTCAGCGAGCGCACGGTGGCGCTGCGCTCGCCATCGTCGATCAGCGCCATCTCGCCGACCACCGCCCCCTTGCCGACGACGCTCAGCCGCCGGGTGCCGCCGTCCGGCAGGGTCAGCAGCACCTCCAACTCGCCGGATTCGATCAGCCACGCCCGGTCGGCGCGCTCGCCCTGACGCATCATCACGATGCCGGGACCGATGGTGTAGCGCTTGGGGCCGATCGCTGCAGGCTGCGTCATGGAATGGCTCGGGACAGGCGGAAGGTCATCGCCGCACTCTACCCCAAGGCCAGGGGATCGTCAGCCGCCGGTCTTCATCACCCCGCGGCGGTCGCGCGCCGGACCGCCACCATGGCCGAGGAACTGGCGGAGAAAGGCGACGACCTCCGGCGAATCCCACTCCACCGCGCCTTCGACGCGGCCAAGCTCGCGCCCTTCCGGATCGACCAGGATGGTGGTGGGCAGGCCGCGCAGAGACAGCACCTTCATCGATTCCGAT
Organism: Azospirillum sp. TSH20; assembly: GCF_003115935.1. Taxonomy (NCBI): domain Bacteria; kingdom Pseudomonadati; phylum Pseudomonadota; class Alphaproteobacteria; order Rhodospirillales; family Azospirillaceae; genus Azospirillum; species Azospirillum sp. TSH20. Next base: position 21,351 of record NZ_LGQU01000102.1, on the reverse strand, counting down.
CCGGGATCGAGGAACACCGTCAGATGCTCCACCCCCGTCTTCTTATAGAAGGGCTCCACCGCCGTCCGCCCGCCGCGGTCCAGCGACAGCGCCACCACCTGGAAGGCGTCGCCGCCCAGCTGGGACTGCAGGCGGTCGAGCGACGGCATCTCCTTGACGCAGGGCCCGCACCAGGTCGCCCACAGGTTCAGCAGGATCACCCGGTCCTTGAAATCGGCAAGATCGACCCGCCGCCCTTCGGCATCGACGAAGGACAGCGGCGGCATCGGCTTCGGCTCCGCCCCCTTGAACTTCTCCAGCTTGTCGGCGCCGGTTGATGCGACCGGCGTGGCGGCATCCGCCGCGCCCAGCCGCACCACCTCGGGGGCGCCCGAGCCGGGGTTCGGCGCCGCACCGGCGCTCCACCACAGGCCGGCCCCGGCCATGCACACACAAACCGTTGCGACGGCCGCCAAAGTCCGCATACTCACGCTTCCTCGCTCCCCTTCACCCGAATGCCCCGGTATCCGTCCCCATGAGCGCCGATCAGACCCCGCCGAATTCCGCCGCCCCCACGGGCTCTGCCGCACCCGCCGCCAGCCAGATGTGGGGCGGGCGATTCGCGCGCGGTCCCGCCGCCATCATGGAGAAGATCAACGCCTCCATCGGCTTCGACAAGCGGCTCGCCGACCAGGACATCGCCGGGTCGAAGGCCCACGCCGCGATGCTGGCCAAGCAGGGCATCATAACCCAGGCCGACGCCGATGCCATCATCGACGGCCTCGACCGCGTGAAAGCAGAGATTGACGCCGGCAGCTTCACCTTCAAGGTGGAGTTGGAGGACATCCACATGAATGTGGAGGCCCGGCTGGCCGAGCTGATCGGCGAACCGGCCAAGCGCCTTCACACCGGCCGCTCGCGCAACGACCAAGTGGCGACCGACTTCAAGCTGTGGGTGCGCGACGCCATCGACCGGACCATCGCCGGCCTGACCGCGCTGCAGACCGCGCTGATCGATCTGGCGGAGCAGCACACCGGGACGGTGATGCCCGGTTTCACCCACCTGCAGGCGGCGCAGCCGATCAGCTTCGCCCATCACCTGCTGGCCTATGTCGAGATGTTCGGGCGCGACCGCAGCCGCTTTCGCGACGCCCGCTGCCGGCTGAACGAATGCCCGCTGGGCTCGGCGGCGCTGGCCGGCACCCCCTACCCCATCGACCGTTTCATGACGGCGGAGGCGCTGGGCTTCAACCGGCCGACCGCCAATTCGCTGGACGCGGTGTCCGACCGCGACTTCGCGCTGGAATACCTGTCGGCGGCGTCGATCTGCGCCATGCACCTGTCGCGCTTCGCCGAGGAGATCGTGATCTGGTGCTCGGCCCAGTTCCGCTTCATCAAGCTGACGGACGCCTTCACCACCGGCTCGTCCATCATGCCGCAGAAGAAGAACCCCGACGCGGCGGAGCTGGTGCGCGCCAAGGCCGGCCGGGTGATCGGCAGCCTGAACAGCCTGCTGATCGCCATGAAGGGCCTGCCGCTGGCCTACTCCAAGGACATGCAGGAAGACAAGGAGCCGGTGTTCGAGGCCGACGACACGCTGGCGCTCTGCATCGCCGCCATGGAAGGCATGGTGCGCGACATGCAGCCCAACGTCCCGGCGATGCGCGAGGCGGCCGACCGCGGCTTCCTGAACGCCACCGACCTTGCCGACTGGCTGGTGCGGGAGTTGAACATGCCCTTCCGCGAGGCGCACCACGTCACCGGCCGTGCCGTGAAGGCGGCGGAGGACCGGCGCGTCGGCCTGACCGACCTGACGCTGGATGAACTGAAGGCCATCGAGCCGCGCATCACCGAAGCCGTCTATCCGGCGCTGAGCATCGAGGCGTCGCTGAACAGCCGCACCAGCTTCGGCGGCCCGGCCCCCGTCCGCGTGCAGGAGGCGGTGAAGGCCGCCCGGGAGCGTTTCCTGTGAACCGCAGCCTCACCCTGACCATCCTCGCCCTGGCCGGCGCCCTGGCGCTGGCCGGCTGCGGCAAGAAGCCGAAATTCGTCGACAGCCCGGTTCCGGAGGGTCAGGTCGATCCCTTCCCGCGCACCTATCCCAACCCTTCGCAGGACCCGAAGCCCGGCAAGCCGGCCGGTTCCGGAGTCCAGTTCCCATGAACGCCGCCCGCACCGGTTCGCCGAATGGTTCCCCGATGAGCGTCTTCGCCTACCGCAACGGCATGCTGCATGCCGAATCCGTCTCGCTGGAGGATGTGGCGCGGGAGGTGGGAACGCCCTTCTACCTCTACTCCACCGCGGCGCTGGAATCGCACTACAACGCCTATGCCGGCGCCTTCGCCGGCCAGGATGCCGGCGTCTGCTATGCTTTGAAGGCCAACTCCAACCTCGCCGTCATCCGCACCCTGGCGAAGCTGGGCGCCGGCGGCGACGTGGTGTCGGTGGGCGAGATGAAGCGGGCGCTGGCCGGCGGCATCCCGGCCGAGCGCATCGTCTTCTCCGGCGTCGGCAAGACCCGCGACGACCTGCGCGCCGCGCTCGAGGCCGGCATCCACCAGATCAATGTGGAATCGGTGCCGGAGCTGGAGGCGCTGAGCCAGATCGCCACGTCCATGGGCGTGGAGGCTCCGATCGCCTTCCGCGTCAACCCGGACGTCGACGCCAAGACCCACGCCAAGATCGCCACCGGCAAGAAAGAGAACAAGTTCGGCATCGATTATGACCACGCGCGCGAGATCTACCGCCGCGCCGCGGCCCTGCCGGGCATCAAGCCGGTCGCCATCGCCGTCCATATCGGCTCGCAGCTGACCGACCTCGCCCCCTTCCGGGCGGCTTACGAGCGGGTCGCGGCCCTGCTGCACCAGCTGCGCGAGGACGGCCACGACATCCAGCGCCTGGACCTCGGCGGCGGTCTCGGCATCACCTACAAGAACGAGGCGCCGCCCGATCTGGCCGACTATGCCGCGATGGTGCGCTCGATCACCGGCAATCTCGGCTGCCGCATCACGCTGGAGCCGGGCCGCTCGCTGGTCGGCAACGCCGGCATCCTGGTCAGCCGCGTCATCTATGTGAAGCAGGGGCTGCACCGCCGCTTCGCCATCGTCGACGCGGCGATGAACGACCTGATCCGCCCGTCGCTGTACGACGCCTATCACGGCATCGTCCCGGTGGCGGAGCCGGCCGAGGGCGTCGCTGCCGAGCCCTACGACGTGGTCGGCCCGGTGTGCGAGAGCGGCGACACCTTCGCCGTGCAGCGCCCGCTGCCGCCGCTGGCCGACGACGACCTCGTCGCCTTCCTGTCGGCCGGCGCCTATGGCGCGGTGATGGCCTCGACCTACAACACCCGGCCGCTGGTGCCGGAGGTGCTGGTCAACGGCGACCGCTTCTCCGTCATCCGCCCCCGCCCGACGGTGGAGGAGATGCTGGCGGCCGAGCGCGTGCCTGATTGGCTTTAGAAAACGCTGGCTGTAACGGTCGGCGGCGCGAAGGGAGTATGCGGCTGGCCGCCGCGGTCGATGGCCCTAGGTCAGGCTCGACCGGTCCCCGCCATGGCGGCGGGCCGGTCCGACCATGACCAGCAAGGGGAGACATCACCATGGCGATGCGGCAATCGGATGCCGAATGGCGCGGCGACCTGAAATCGGGCAGCGGCAAGATGCGGCTGGGCAGCGGCGCCTTCGAAGGCAGCTACTCCTTTCCCTCCCGCTTCGAGAACGGCCAGGGCACCAATCCTGAGGAGCTGATCGCGGCGGCGCATGCCGGCTGCTTCTCCATGGCTCTGTCGGCCGGACTCAGTCAGGCCGGCCACACGCCGACCCGCGTCCACACCACCGCCAAGGTGCATCTGGAGAAGGCCGGCGCCGGCTTCGCCATCAGCCGGATCGAGCTGGAATGCGAAGCCGAAATCCCCGGCATCGACGAGGCCACCTTCCAGGAACAGGCGAACGGCGCGAAGGCCAACTGCCCGGTGTCGAAGGCGCTGGCCGGCACCCAGATCAGCCTGACCGCCAAATTGGTCTGAGCAAGCCGGTCCGATCGGCGCGCGCCGCCCACCGCCGGGTGGCGCGCGCCATGCGCAATTTTGGCTCCAACGATAATAATGAGCGCTGCCGGCGAGCGACTTGCCACAATGGCACTGGTCTTCCGTACCCGCCGCTCGGCCGAAGGGAAGATTGACCCCACCGGCCCCCCCACCCATAGTGCCGCGTTACGCATACGGGAGCCAAATCTTCCGTTTGCCGATCCACTTGAACGACGGCCAATGTTTTCCGCAGCCCTCCACCTGTTCCGTCCAATCCTGGTTCTGTTTGCCCTCGCGCTTTCGCTTGCGGCAGTGCCGGCTGCCGGGCAGACGGAGCGGGACCTTCCCGGGGAGCCGGTGGTGCTGGCGCTGGACGGCGAGTTCGGGCTGACCAACAGCACCTCGGCCGAATCCATCCAGCGCGGGATCCTGACCGCCATCGACGACATCAACCGCAATGGGGGCGTTCTTGGCGGCCGGCCGCTGACGCTGATCACCCGCGAACACCGCTCGATCTCCGCCCGCGGCATCAAGAATATCCGGGAACTGGCCACCATCCCCGGACTGGTCGCCGTCTTCGGCGGCCGGTTCAGCCCGGTGGTGATCGAGGAGCTGCCGGTCCTGGAACAGACCCGCACCCTGTTCCTGGCCCCCTGGTCGTCAGCCGACGACATCGTCGACAACGGGATGGAGCCCAACTACATCTTCCGGCTGTCGTTGCGCGACAGCTTGGCAATGCCCTTCCTGCTGAAGCGCGCCACCGACCGCGGCCTGACCCATGTCGGGCTGCTGCTGACCAACACCGCCTGGGGACGATCCAACCTGGAGGCCGCCAACAGCTACCTCGCCGGGCACAAGACGCCTGATCTGGTCGGCACCGCTTGGTACAACTGGCGCGACCGCTCGCTGATCGACAAGTACCAGGCGCTGGCCGATGCCGGCGCCCAGGCGATCCTGCTGGTCGCCAACGACGACGAGGCCGCCGTTCTGGTGCGCGAGGTCGCCGCCCTGCCGCCGCAGCGGCGGCTGCCGATCCTCAGCCATTGGGGCGTCACCGGCGGCGATTTCGTCGGACAGGCCGGACCGGCCCTGCAGGAGGTGGATTTCAGCGTGATCCAGACGGTCAGCCCCTTCCGCATCCCCAAGGACCGGCTGGCTCCGGTGCTGGAGACCGCCGGGCGCCTGTTCGGCATCCACCGGCCGGAGGACATCGTGTCGCCGGTGGGCTTCCTGCACGCCTATGATCTGACCCGCATCCTGGCGCTCGCGATCGACCGCGCCGGCACCGCCGACCGCGCCGCCGTGCGCGACGCGCTGGAACAGGTCGGCCCCTATCACGGGGTGACCCGCGACTACGACCGCCCCTTCGCCCCCGGCCGGCACGAGGCGCTGGGGCCGGACGACCTGCTGATGGCCCGCTTCCGCGCCGACGGCGTGCTGGTTCCGGTGGATTGAGAACACGGATGAGCGATCCAACTCCCACCGGCCCCACTCCCGACGGCACCATCCCCCGCGCCGCCCAGCGGATGCTGACCTCCGGACGGCTGGCCCGCCGCTTCGCGATGGTGTCGCTGATGCTGGGCGTGCTGATCGCCATCCTGATCGGCGCCAGCCTGTATCTGGTGTCGAGCCGCCATCTGGCGCGCCAGCACCATGCCAATGTGGAGGCGAACGCCAGCCTCGCCGCCCGCCAGACCGAAGGACTGCTGAACACGCTGGTGATGACGGTGCGCGAACTGGCGGAAAACAGCGTGCTCGCCACCGCCCTGGTCGATTCCGCGGGGAAGGAAACTTACCTGATCCCCTTCCTGGGCAGCTTCAACCACATCGCCAGCATGCCGGTGGCGCTGGTCTTCACCGATTTCGAAGGAGAGCCGGTCGCCGACAACGGACGCCATGCCGCCCCGCTGGCCATCGCTCCCTCCGACATGGCCTGGCTGCGCGCCGCCATCGCCGCCGGAAAGCCTGCCGCCCAGGTGGTGCGGCAGGGCGATACCCAGTTCCTGCTGGCGGCGGAGATGCTGATCTATTCCCGCACCACCTCGCCGGAAGGGGCACTGCTCTACAAGGTGCCGCTCGACTCCCTGGTCCTGCATCCGGAGGCGGAGCTTCTCCACGGCAGCGGGCCGCCTCCGCCGGTGCCGGCCGACATGATGGCGGTGACGGTGCCGCTCACCGTGCCGGAACGGCTGGCGAGGCTTGGGTTGAAGCTGCGGCTGGAGGCGCCGGAAACGCCGACCACCGCGCTGCTGTCCTGGATGCTGCCCGCCTATGGGCTGGTGGCCGTGCTCGCCCTGCTGGCGATCTACATCGGCAGCCGCGCCGTCGGCAACCACATGACCCGGTCCCTGCGCGAGCTGGAACGGCTGGCCGGCGCCATCGCCACCGACGGCTTCACCGGGCAGCGCGCCCGGATCCGCGGCAATGACGAGGTTTCGGCCCTGGCGCGCGGCTTCAACGCCATGCTGGACCACATCGCGGCGATCCAGCGCGAGCGCGAGATGCGCGCGGCGGAGGAGATCACCATCCAGCGCACCCTGGCCGAGCGCGCCGAACAGGCCCGCGCCGAGGCGGAAAGCGCCCGCAACGAGGAGGAACGCTCGCGCCAGGAGGCGGTGATGGCGCTGATGGTGGCGGAGCGCGCCAACGCCGCCAAGACGCATTTCCTGGCGGCGGCAAGCCACGACCTGCGCCAGCCGGTGCAGTCGCTGGTCCTGCTGACTTCCGCCCTGGCGATCCGGCTGGGCGACCATCCGGCGGCATCGCTGGTCGGCAGCATCGAAGCGTCGATGGACGCGCTGTGCCGCCTGCTCGACGCCATCCTGGACATCTCCAAGCTGGATGCCGGCACGGTGTCCCCCAACATCCAGGCGGTGTCGCTCGGCACCATCTTCGCCCGGCTGGAGGGCGAATACCGGCTGCGCGCCGCGGAGAAGGGCGTCGCCTTCCGCAGCGTCCCCACCAACGTGACGCTGAACGCCGACCCGGCGCTGCTGGAACGGATCATCCGCAATCTGGTGGAGAACGCGCTGCGCTACACCGACCACGGCCGCATCCTGCTGGGCTGCCGCCATCGTCCGGGGGCCTTGCGCATCCAGGTCCACGACACCGGCATCGGCATCCCGCCCGAGCATCTGGAGCGGATCTTCCACGAATTCTATCAGATCTCCAACCCCACCCGCGACCGCGGCAAGGGGCTGGGGCTGGGGCTGGCCATCGTCGACCGGCTGGCGCGGCTGCTGGGCTACCGCGTGCATGTCGCGTCCCGGCCGAACAAGGGATCCTGCTTCACGCTGGATATCCCCACCTCCGCCCTGCCGGCGGTCGCGGCGGCGTCCGGGGCGCCCGATGCGGAACAGGCGCCGGAGCCCGGACGCGGCACCGCCCTGGTGATCGACGACGATCCGCTGGTGCGCGAGGGGCTGACCCTGCTGATCGAGGATTTCGGCTGGCGCGCGACCGCGGCCGACAGCGCCGCCGATGCGCTCCGCCTGCTGCGGGACCAGCCGCGCCCGCCCGATCTGGTGATCGCCGATTACCGGCTGGAAGCGGGCGCCACCGGGCTGGAGGCCCTCCGTGCGGTCGAAACCGCCCTGCGGGAGCGGGGATTCCCGGCCCCGGCCAGCGTCGTTCTGACCGGCGACACCGCCCCCGAACGCATCGCCGATGCCGAGGCCAGCGGCTACCGCATCCTGCACAAGCCGATCGCCGCCAAGGAGGTCGCGCAATTGTTGAGCGATTCCCTGACGGATCGGCCGGCCGGCCCGCGGGAGACCGGCGACCGGCGCAATTCGGCCATCCTGCAGGACTGATCGCGCCGGTCCGCCCGCACCGTTGCGTCAGCCGCGACTGTAGGGACCGGCGGCATTCACCTGCAGGGCGAGCCGCTCGATGAAGCGCACCGCCATCTCCTGACGCCGGATTGCCGGTTCCGGCATTTCCGGCCGCAGATGGGCAGCGGCGGCGTCCTCGAGCACGCCCCGCGCCTCCTCGACCGTGAGGAGGCCCTTTTCAACCATGGCAATCACCAGCGATTCACAAATCGAGAGAGCGGCCATACCCGCCGCCTCTTCCTCCGACGTCATCATGCCCCCGTTCGATCCGGTTCTCCGCCCCGCCCGGCCAAACCGCCGGTAGGTCCAATTGCATAGGGAACAACACACGGGTCGGCTGCGCGTCACAGGCCGTTCGAGAAAAATATTCAGCCGATTAACCTATGTTGTGGCTGCCTCGCCTGAAAACCCTAAACGTTCGAGACATCGCGGAACCGGTTCAACGGCGCGCCCGTTTATCGAAACGCCAATATTAGGACAAAGAAGGCAAAGAGACGACCATGACTCGCGCCCCGGCGAGCCGCGCCCTAGAGCCCACTCCATTGTGGCTCAAATTGAGCAGCTACCTCGTCCTGTCGGATGAGGAAAAGATGTACCTTGCCGAATTGGAAAGGACGACCGACCGCGTGCCGCCACGCACCGATCTTCTCCAACAGGGCGAAAGGTATCGCGACGTCCGCATCATGCGGGACGGGTGGGCGATCCGCCACAAAGCCTTGCCGGACGGACGGCGCCAGGTCGTCAATTTCGTCCTGCCCGGCGACATCATCGGCATGTACTGCACCCTGTTCGAATCGGCCGACCACAGCGTCACCACCCTGACCCCGGTCGAGGTGGCGAGCTTCCCGCCGGAGCGGATCGGCGAACTGTTCCGGTCCTTCCCGCGCCTTGCCGCCGCACTCGCCTGGTCCGGCGCGCGGGAGGAGGCCATCGTCGCCGAGCGGCTGCTCAGCCTGGGGCGCCGCACCGCGCTGGAGCGCACCGCCCATCTGATCGTCGAGCTTTTGCGCCGCCTCAGCATCGTCAACATGGTGACCAACGGGCATTTCGTGCTGCCGGTGACGCAGGAGATCCTGGCCGACGCGCTGGGTCTCAGCATCGTCCACATCAACCGCACCCTGCGGCGGCTGCGCGACAGCGGCCTGATCGAGCTGAACGGCCAGCGGATCACCGTCAACGACGTGCGCCAGCTCGCCTCCGTCGGCCAGTTCGACGAGTTGTACCTCCACCTGATCCGCGCGCCCCGCCGCCTGGAACGCGCCTTCTCCGGCACCCACCACCGCAACGGCGCCAAGATGGACAGCGAAATCCGCCCGAAGGCGTGACGAGAGTCCGATGCGGCGTGAGGTGGGGGGCCGGCGCCTTCCACCCCCCGAAATTCCCCCCGCCACCCCCTGGCCCTGCCTGCGACCACGCGCCATCATCCCCGTCGACCGACAGCCATGACCGACAGCCATTGAAAGGCCCGACGCGATGAAACAGGTGATGTTCGTGGAACTCGGCATGGGGGTGGATCTGCATGGCCAGGACGTGACCAAGGCCGCCGTCCGCGCCGTGCGCAACGCCATAGAGCGCAACTCCATGCCCGGCATGCGCAGCCTGGTCGACGGCGACACCAGCAAAATGCAGGTGCGCGTCCACCTCGCCGTGCCGGCCGATGCCGACCGGCTGGACCACGAGGCGGTGAAGGCCGTCTTCCCCTATGGCGCCGTCAGCATCCACGTCACCGCCGGCGGCATGCTGGCGCCGAGCGGCATCTTCCTGGCCGACAAGAACGACCGCAATGAGCAAATCTACGTCGTCAACGCGGCGGTGGAGGTCGGGGTCTGAACCGGCGCCGTCAGCCTCGGCTGTTGCGCATCCCGGCAACGACGCTCACGTCCGAGCGGCGGCTCAGGTCGCGGTAGGCGTCGCTCTCGGCCCCATAGGCGGCGACCCGACCGTCGCCGTCATGGTGCAGGCCCCAGCCATACTGCTTGACCAGCGGCGACGCCCGCAGGCAGGCCTGCGGCTTGCCGAAGAGCCGGGCGCGCGCCGCCTCGCGTTCTTCCGGAGGAATGCCGTTGCGGATCATGTGGACCTCCAGCAGCAGTTCGTCGCTGGTCAGGGCATAGGGCCGTTCCAAGAGCAGCGAGAGCTGCAGCGCGCCGATCGTACCGGCTTTGGACGGAACGGTGCCGGTCTTTGCCTTGCAGTCGGCCGCGGCGGTGATGAAGGTGTTGACGTAGTTCGTTGACATCCCGGCACCCCATATGCCCCCAGGCAGCCCCCCAAGCGACGGTGCTGTCGGGACACTATAGACGGTGCGGATGCCGGTTGCAGCCCTGCCGCCGCGCATCCGCGCGGGCGACGGGCCGAACCGCCGGCAGTGTGCCGCGAGCGGCCGCACCCCGTCCGGCCGTGGGTAATTTCATTCAATACCCGCCCCCGTCCGATCCACGACAGTCCCCGGCCTGACCTTCATCCAACAAAGGGAAAGCCGGACGTGACACGCTGTGCCTTCATCATCGACCGCGCGCTGCCGCCCGGGCTGATCGCCAACACCGCCGCCGCCCTGTCGATGACGCTGGGGAAGCTGCGGCCCGAACTGGTCGGCTGCGACCTTCAGGATGCCGACGGCATCGGCCATCCCGGCATCACCACCATCGTGATGCCGATCCTGGTGTCCGATGCCGAGGGCTTGCGCGCGCTGCGCCGGAGCGCGGCGGAACGGGAGGCCGACGGGCTGGGTGTGATCGGCATGACCGACGTCGCCCAGCGCGCCAAGAGCTACGACGACTATCGCCAGCGGCTCGCCGCCGCCCGGCAGGAGGAGTTGCGCTATCTCGGCCTCTGCCTGCACGGCCCGGCGGCGCTGGTGCGCTCGCTGACCGGTTCGCTGCCGCTGCTGAAGTAGGACGGCGGCGATGATGATGCTTTGCCTGTCGATGGCCGGCTTCGCGCTGGCCGCATCGATTTCCCCCGGCCCGGTCAATGTGGTGGCGCTGTCCAGCGGAGCCTCCCACGGTCTGCGCGCCACCCTGCGCCATGTCGCCGGTGCCACCCTGGGATTCGTCCTGCTGCTGGTGTTGGCCGGGCTCGGCCTGGCGGAGCTGTTGCGCGGCTGGCCCGCCGCCGCCACGCTCACCCGTTGGGCAGGCATGGTCTTCCTGCTGTGGATGGGGTGGAAATTATGGAAAAGCGACGGAGAGGTCGCCGCCGGCGAGCCGCCCCCGCCGCCCTCCTTGCTGCAAGGGGCCGCCATGCAGTGGCTGAACCCCAAGGCCTGGGTCGCGGCGCTGGCCGGGGTCGGTGCCTATGCCGGGGACGATCCTGCCCGGCTCTGGATCTTCGCCGGGCTATATTTCGTCATCTGTTATCTGTCGGTCGGCTGCTGGGCCTACGCCGGCGCCCGGTTGCGCCATCTGCTGGCGGATGGGCGGCGGATGCGGCTGTTCAACCGTGCCATGGCCGCCCTGCTCGCGGCGAGCGCCGCCCATATCGGCATCGCCGCCTGATCGCCACGCCCACCTTCGTGCCGGCCTTTCACTCCCGGCGCATGTACTGGCCGGGAGTGGCGGCGACATGACGCTTGAAGGCCCGCTGGAAATGGGCCTGATCGGCGAAGCCGGCATCCAGCGCGACCTCCACGATCGGGCGGCCGCGTTGCAACTCTTGCCGGCCGAACTGGATGCGGCGGTTGATCTGGTAGGCATGCGGGGTCAGCCCGTAGCGGGCCTTGAAGGACCGCACCAGATAGGACGGCGACAAGCCCGACACCGCGGCGATCTCGGCCAGCCGCAGCGGCTGGGTGCAATGGGCGGAGATGAAATCGGCGGCCCGGTCCAGCGCCGCATGTTCGCCGCCGGGCCGGCCCTCCCCATGCCGACCGGACGGTACACCGCCCAGAGCCTGCCTCAGCGCGACGAAGAAAGACCGGACTGCCGCCTCTTTCTCCGCGCTGTCGGCGAGCGGATCGAACAACAGGCTGAACAGCCGTCCCAGCCTGTCCGCCAGTTCCGGATCGCGGCTCAAATGCGGGGTGTGGGGCCGGAACGTCGCCTCCCCCTCCAGCGCCGCCAGCCACGCGGCATCGGCATACAGCATGCGATAGGACCAGGACTGGCCGTTCAGCGGGTTACAGACATGCGCCTCGTCCGGGTTCATCAGAACGACCGTACCGGCAGCGATCCGGTGGCATTCGGCGCCGATGCGGAAGTCGCTGACACCACCGGTCACCAACCCGATGGAAAAGGTCGGGTGGCTGTGCCAGCCATAGCGGACCTCCTGCCCGTCCTCGATGCTCCGCGCCTCAAGATGCGGAAGCGCGGGGTCCCGCCAGAAACGGTGACAACTCCTCGATGCGCGCGCCATGTCCGCCCTGTCCTGCGCCGGTGTATCCCGGAACCGATCTTATGACGGGAGGCTCACGACTGCCATCCTTCAGCCCCTCCCATCGCGCATCTTCGCCGGCGATGCGCCGAACCAGCGGCTGAAGGCGCGGCTGAAGGCGCTGACCTCCGAATAGCCGAGCAGGGCGCCGATGTCGGCGATGGGGACATGGCGCTGGCGGATGTAGACCGCCGCCAGATCGCGCCGCACCCCCTCCACCAGATCGGAGAAGCTCAGCCCCTCGTCGGCCAGCCGGCGTTGCAGGGTCCAGCGGGCGATGCCCAGCCGGTCGGCGATGTCCTCGACATAGGGCGGGCCTTCCGGCAACCGCGCCCGCACCTCCGCCTTCACGCGGTCGAGCAGCGGCGGGGTGCCGGTGCCGCGGGCGATGTCGATCAGCGTGCCGCACAGCCCGGTCAGCCGGGCCATGTCGCCGCCGGGCATGCGGCGGTCGAGATGGCGGTCGCGCAGCAGGATGGCGTTGGTGCGCTGGCCGAAATGGGCAGGCGCGTCGAACAGCGCCTGATGCTGGCGCCAGCCCTCCGGCTTGGGATGTTCGAAATGCACCTCCTCCGGCATCCAACCCGGACCGAGGCAGGCGCGCACCACATTGGCGAACATGCCCATGGTCAGTTCGGCATCCTGCCGCCGCTCGACGATGCGGCCGTCGAGGATGCGGTATTCCAGCCGCAGCAGTTCGCCCTCGCGGACGAAGCGCGTCTCGGTCGCCTGCTGGTGGAAGGGAAACAGCCGGGCCAGATGGTCCAGCGCGGCCCCCAGCGTCGGCGCGGCCAGCGCGATGGAGCCGATCAGCCCCAGCATCTCCGGCTGGAACTGGCGTCCGTAGAGCAGGCCGAAATTGTCGTTGCCGGTCTCCGCCGCCGCCACCTCCATCATCGCCACATAGGCGCGGAGGTCGAGCGCCACCGTCGGCTGGCCCAGCGCCCGCTCCTCCACGCCGGCGCGGTGGAACACCCGGTCGGGACAGCCACCCTGCGCGGCGATGAAGTTCGACACCCCGGACGCGGCGGCGGCCAGGATGTTGTGTTGCACAGAACCTGTGCGCCGGTCGCCGGATCGGTCGCCAGTCTGCCCAATAGTCGGTCGGTGCGGCGTCATGACACAGCCCCTCGCAGCCGTTTTGCCGCAGCGCAGCAAACATCGTGCCGGAGTTCAGGCTGCCAGAGACTATTCGTGTAGGAAATTGTACGATGGAGCTATGAATTGGGAGGGGCTCCGATAACGCCCCCCTCAAACCGCAGCCGTCATCCCGCCGCCACCCGAGACGTTGTTCTCCCGATGGCAGTGCCGCAGCCGGAAGGCGGTCACCAGCGCCAGCACCCCGAAGGCGATCAGGTATGCCGCGACGCCCCAGGCGAGCGCCAGCAGACCCAGCGCCGGCAGCACCCACATGCCGAGCCCGAACAGGATCGACAGCACGCCGGCCACGCCCCAGGCCCATTTCCCATGGGTGCGGTCCATCCGCCACGCCCCCATCACCTCGGCGAAGCCGGTGATGACCGACCAGGCCGCGATCAGGAACACCAGCGCGAACAGGCTGGCGGCCGGCCACAGGGCGGCGACGATGCCGGCGATCAGGCTGACCACACCCTCCAGGATGAAGGGCAGCGAGCGTTCATGATGGCGGGAGGCACGGATCCCGGCCAGGATGGCGAAGACGCCGTCGAGCAGCAGATAGGCGGCGAAGGTCAGCGCCAGCGTCGCCACCGTCACGCCCGGCATCAGCAGGGCCAGCACCCCCAGCAGGATCGCCGCCGCTCCGCGCAGGGCCAGAGCCCACCAGTTGCGCGCCAGCGCCCTGTTCATGCCGTGCAGACGGCCCCCCAGCTCGACTTCCGAGCGGCCGGTTCCAGTCTGTTGTGCCTGATCGGTGGACATGGAACGCCTCCTGTTGCCGGTCCCGCGACATGACAACAGGAGGCGAAGGGCTTAGTTGCCCGGTCTTTATTTCTCGGTCGCGCTTCGGGGCCGATCAGTTGTTGCGGCCGAAATCCGATCCGCGTTGCGGCTCCTTGAAATAGAACATGTCGCGGTCGAAGGTGACGTCGGTGCGCGGGTTCAGCAGCGCCACCTCGGTGGTCATGCCCTGGGCGTCCAGCACCCGCCATTTGCGCAGCTGGAAGGGGTGATCCTCGAACACGAGGGTCAGGGTGCCCTTGCCGGGGTCCTTGGTCTCCAGCAGGCTGACCTCGATCACGCCGGGGGCCTGGAACACCTCGGTGACGGTGACGTCGCCCGCCAGGCGGATGTTCTTGCGCAGGATGAAGTCGGCAAGCGTCGAGCCGATGGGGGCGCTCGACTGCTGGCGCATCTCGCCGTCCCAATAGAAGACGAAGCTGCCGTCGGCGACGATGAAGTCCTTCAGCGGCCGGTCATATTCCAGCCGCATCCGTCCCGGCCGCCACAGATAGAAGGTGCCGGTCGCCTGCCGCCCGTTGGGCGCCACCTGCAGGAACTTCGACTGCAGGGTGGTGATGCCGTTCAGATACTCCTCCACCTTGGCGACGACCGCCTGATCCTGCGCCGACAGCGAGACCGGGGTGGCCGGCGCGGCAGCGGCGGGCGAGGCGAACAGGGCCGGCAGCGGAGCCAGAAGGGCGGCGGAGAGCAGGGCGCCGGTCAGCAGAGAGCGGGAAAGGCGGCGAAGCACGATCTTCATCCTTGGTCGGAGTGGCCCGGGATCCCTTAACCGGGCGGTATGGCGGACATAAGGCGTCCACCCCCCGCTGCCAAGGAGCACCAATGGCGGGACCACCGAAGTCGGGTCAGGAGGGCAGCGTCACAGCGGCTGCCCGCGGATCATCCGCGGCAGGTCGCCGACCACGCCCATCGCGTGCTTCATGAAGAAGCGCTTGACCGGCGGCAGCCGGTTGATCACCGCCATGCCGAGGTCGCGCGCCAGCTTCACCGGCGGGATGTTGTTGGAGAACAGATGGACCAGCCCGTCGCACACCGCCGCCAGCAGCACGGTGTCGAAGCGGCGCCAGCGCTGGAAGCGGGCCAGCACCTCCGGCCCGCCGACGTCGAGGCCGAGGCGATAGGCGTCGACCACCACCTCCGCCAGCGCGGCGACGTCGCGCATGCCGAGATTCAGCCCCTGCCCGGCGATCGGGTGGATGGCGTGCGCCGCCTCCCCCACCAGCGCCAGCCGGTCGGCGATGAAGCGGTCGGCCAGCAGAACCGACAGCGGCCACGCCTCGCGCTTGGTCAGCAGCGTGATCTCGCCGAGATAGCCGCCGGAGCGGCGCTGCAGCTCGTCGACGAACTGGTCGTCGGGCAGCTTCAAATAGGTGTCGACCAGCGAGGTCTTCTCGCTCCACACGATGGAACAGCGGTTGTCCGTCATCGGCAGGACGGCGAAGGGGCCGTTGGGCAGGAAATGCTCCACCGCAACGCCCTTGTTCGGCTCGGTGTGGCGGATGGTGCAGATGATGGCGCTCTGGTCGTAGGACCAGCGCCGCACCTTGATCCCCGCGCTATCGCGCGCCATCGACCGCCGCCCGTCGGCGCCGACCAGCAGCCGGCCGCGCACCGTCCGCCCGTCGGCCAGACGCACCATCACGCCCGACCGCGTCCGCTCCACCGTCACCGCCTTGGCCGGCGCCAGATGGATCAGTCCCGGCAGCTCGGCGGCGCGGGTGAACAGGGCGCGGCGGATGTCCTTGTTGTCCAGGATCCAGCCGAAGGGCTGGTGCTTGCCCTCCATCGCAAGTTCGGTGTGGTCGTAATGGATGAACAGGGGCGAGAACTGGTCGGCGATGCGGATGTCCAGCATCGGACCGGCCTGATCGGCCATGTGATGCCACACCCCCGCCGCCTCCAGCACCATCTTGGAGGCATAGGAGATCGCGGTGGTGCGGATGTCGAAATCGCCGCCGCCCATGCGTTCGGGGCTGTCCTGGTCGATGCAGACCACCGGCACGCCGGCGCTGGCCAGCGCCGCCGCCATGGTCAGCCCGGCCAGACCGCCGCCCAGCACCACGACCTCCGTGGTGATGTCGCCGCCCTGCGGCGGGACGGTCGCGTTGCCCGATTCGGTGCCCGGTACGGCCATGATGCTCGCTGCCCTCTCGCCTTCGATGCCTGTGGCGCGGTCGTCCGCCGGGCTTGAGCCTTGTGCCCAAGCCTTGCCGGCGCCGCCACGCGACCAAACAATTGTCGCACGGGCGCGTCCTGTCCAGTGTCCTGACCCCGGCCGGTCGCGGCCGGCCACCGGACAGATTGTCGCTGAATGTTTTTTAGGCAGATGCCGCCCTTTTGGGCGCCCATTCGACAGGCATATTCCCATCCTTTCAGCGCATTTCAACCGGCACGATTCTTGTAATCGTTGATTTTTGCGGTCGACGCGAACAGGCTTGGGCCATCGGCGGAAGGACGGTACGGTGACAGGCCGGACTGGAACCGCAACGGGGCGGCCACAGCCTTACACGCGGCCGGAACAACGCTTTAAGGGGAAGCCACATGAAACTGGTTATGGCCATCATCAAGCCGTTCAAGCTCGACGAAGTGCGCGAGGCGCTGACGTCGCTCGGGATCCAGGGCCTGACCGTCAGCGAGGTCAAGGGCTTCGGCCGCCAGAAGGGCCAGACGGAAATCTACCGCGGCGCCGAATATTCCGTGAGCTTCCTGCCAAAGGTGAAGGTCGAGGTCGCCGTGTCCGACGACCAGTACGAGCAGGTGGTGGAGGCGATCCAGAAGGCCGCCAACACCGGCCGCATCGGCGACGGCAAGATCTTCGTGCTGGAGATCGCCCAGGCCGTGCGCATCCGCACCGGCGAGACCAACTCCGAGGCGCTGTAAGGCTTCCGGCCAACAGGGTCCGCTCCTTCCGGCGGGAACGGACCCGGCGGGCGCGCCTTCACGCGCCTGCCCGCCTGTTCAGCCGGAAAACGCCCCCTCCGCCAGAGCGCGGGCATAATCGCGCAGCTCCACCGGCCAGTCCGCCGTCAGCGCGTCGAACCGCTCCCGGTCTGCGGCATAGAGCGCCCGAACCGCCTCCTCATAGCCCGACCGGTCACCGGCCAGTTCCAACATGAAGCGATAAGCGGCCTCCTGCGCCCGGCGCACGCGGTCTTTTGCTTCGCTCCCCTTGCGCGCCTCGTCGACCAGCTTGCGCAACGCCACCGACGCTCCGCCCGGCTGGGCGTTCAGCCATTCCCAATGGCGCGGCAGCAGCGTGACCTCCCGCGCCACCACCCCCAGCTTCGGCCGACCGGGGCCACGCGGCGGCGGTGCAAGACGCCATGCGACCTCCTCGTCGCTTCCCCGCAGATCGAGGTCGACCCTCTTACCGGTGGCATCCTCGAACACCAGCACCGGCGGTCCATCCGGCTCCGCCTCCAGCGCCGCCCGCAACGCCCGCGCAACGCTCAGCGCATCCCCGGCGGCAAGCCGGCGCTCGCCCCGGAAGGCGGTGCAGAGGGTTTCGGCGGTGACGGCCATGGTCGGAACTCCGGTTGTAAGGCGCCTATTTTACCCGGGCAAAAACTGGGCGTCAATATCGCCCGGATGAAATAAGGGAGCGACCCGTAAGTACACGTATCTCCTTACCCCTGTGACCGTTCGGCCACCCGCCGCGCCCAAAGGTTCTGGGCGCTTGTGCCCCCCGTGCCCCGCCGATAGGATCGGCCCTTCACGAGACGTGGCCGCCTCCCCGCGCCGGGGTGCGGCATCCGGGGTGCGAAGAGGGTTGCGGTCGTCATGGTCCTCACCGATTTCAGCGTCAACAGCGGTGCCGTCTTTACCGAGGCGATCGGCAACGACCGGCTCGACCTGCTGACCGACTATCCGTTCACCCGGCTGGCCAACCTGCTGGCGCCGATCACCCCGCGCGCCAACGTCTCCCCCATCCTGCTGACGGTGGGGGAGCCGCAGCACACCCCGCCCGCCATCATCGAGGAGACGTTGCGCGCAACGGCGTCCGGCTGGAACAAATATCCGCCGGTCGGCGGCACGCCGGAGTTCCGCGCCGCGGTCGGCGACTGGCTGACCCGCCGTTACGACCTGCCGGCCGGGCTGCTGCACGCCGACAGCTCCGTCCTGCCGCTGTCCGGCACGCGGGAGGCGCTGTTCATGCTGGCGCTGCTGGCGGTGCCGACGCAGAAGGCCGGGCGGCAGCCGGCGGTGCTGATGCCGAACCCCTTCTACGCGCCCTATGAAGGGGCGGCGGTGATGGCGGGGGCGGAGCCGGTGTTCCTGTCGGCGACGCGCGAAACCGGCTTCCTGCCCGACCTCGACGCCCTGACGCCGGAGCTGCTGGAGCGCACCGCCCTCTTCTATCTCTGCACCCCCGCCAACCCGCAGGGCGCGGCGGCGACGCCGGCCTATCTCGCCAAGGCCATCGGTCTGGCGCGGCAGTACGGCTTCGTGCTGGCGGTCGACGAATGCTATGCCGAGATCTGGCTGGACTCCCCGCCGGTCGGCGCGCTCCAAGTCGCCGCCTCCCTGCCCTACGCGGACGGCAAGCCCTGGGCCAACCTGCTGGTCTTCCACTCCCTTTCCAAGCGGTCGAGCGCCGCCGGCCTGCGTTCCGGCTTCGTCGCCGGCGACCCGGCGCTGATCGGCCGCTTCTCCCGCCTGCGCAGCTACGGCTGTGCCGGCATGCCGCTGCCGATCCTGGCCGCCAGCACTGCGCTGTGGCGCGACGAGGCGCATGTGGAGGAGAACCGCGCCGCCTACCGCGCCAAGTTCGCGGCCGCGGAGGCGGAGCTGGGCGGCCGCTACGGCTATTACCGGCCGGCCGGCGGCTTCTTCCTGTGGCTGGAAGTCGGCAACGGCGAGGAGGCCGCGAAGCGGCTTTGGGCGGAGGGCGCAGTCCGCGTCCTGCCCGGCGCCTATCTGTCGCGCAACAACCCCGGCGAGCCGAACCCCGGCGACGCCTTCATCCGCGTCGCCCTGGTGCAAGACACCGACACCGTCGCCCAGGCCTGCGCGTCCATCGTCCGCATTCTCGGCTGACCGGCTCCGGCCAGCCCCTTTTATCTTCGGTTTCTACAGCACGAGGTTCCCGCCCCATGGCCCGACCCGCCGGCCCCTCCTCCGCGCGCCCCCGGCCCAGCCTGGGACGGCCCGCCGCCAGCCCGCGCAAGGGAGCGCCTCGCGACGGCATGAAGGAACCGGGCAAGGACCGCATCCGCGCCGGCCGCGGCCGGCAGGAGAAGCCACCCTTCTTCTCGCCCGCCATGCGCGCCTTCGTCGTTGCCCGCGCGCGCGAGGCGATGGGATTCGTGCTGGGCCTGTTCGGCCTGCTGCTGATGGTGCTGCTGGGCAGCTACGACCCGCATGATCCGTCGCTGAACTCGGTCCCCGCCAATGTGGAAAGCGCGCGCAACCTGTTCGGCACGCCCGGCGCCTATGCCGCCGACCTGCTGATCCAGTCGCTGGGCTGGGCCGCCTTCGTCATCGCGCTGGTGCCGATGTTCTGGGGCTGGCGGCTGGGTGCTCAGCGCAAGCTCGGCAACCCGCTGTTCCGCACCGTGCTGGCTCTGTGGGGTGTGTTCCTGGTGTCGATGGCGCTGGCCGGCCTGACCGACGCCTCCACCGATCCGCTCGCCCCGCTTCCCGGCGGCAGCGTCGGTCAAGTGCTGCTGCGCGGCGTCGGCAACCTGTTCGGGGCTGAGCCGATGGTGGCGACCGCCGCCGCGGTCGGCGGCGGGCTGGTGCTGTTCCTGGCCGCCGGGCTGACCATCGGCGAATGGATCGCCAGCGTCCGCTCGCTCGGCCGCGGCACGGTGAACGGCCTGCGCATGATCCGCCAGGGCGCCCGCAACGGCGTCGATGTCCTGCGCCGCCATGGCCGCAGTGCTGCCAAGGCCGCCTCGGTCGCGGTGGACGACGCGCTGCGCGGCGACGATGCGGCCAAACGCAATCGCCCGCGCTTCGATGAGGCCGTTCAGGTGACCCCGCTGCCCCCGGCTGGTCTTGACGCCGGTCCGGTTCCCCTGTCCGCCGGCCCGGCTGCGGCTCCGAACCCGGCCGACAAGCCGGTCCGCGCCGTCCCGGTCATCGCGCCGCCGAAATCCGCCGCATCGGAGCGCGAAGCCACAAAGTCCGACCCTCGCCAGAGCCGCCTGCCGCTGGGCGAGGAGGACGGTCCGCCGGGATACGAGCTGCCGCCGCTCGACCTGCTGCAGATGCCGCCCACCGGCATCCGCGGCGAACAGCTGGACGAGGCGGCGCTTCAGCGCAATGCCGGCCAGCTGGAAGGCGTGCTGGGCGATTTCGGTGTGCGCGGCGAGATCCAGAAGGTGCATCCCGGCCCGGTCGTCACCTTGTACGAGCTGGAACCCGCCCCCGGCACCAAATCCTCGCGCGTCATCGGCCTTGCCGACGACATCGCCCGCTCGATGAGCGCGGTGTCGGTCCGCGTCGCCGTGGTTCCCGGCCGCAACGTCATCGGCGTCGAGCTGCCCAACGCCAAGCGCGAGACCGTGCTGCTGCGCGAGCTGATGGCGGCGGAAGGCTTCGACAAGCATGGCGGCAAGCTGGCGCTGGCGCTCGGCAAGGACATCGGCGGACAGCCGGTGGTCGCCGACCTCGCCCGCTTCCCCCATCTGCTGGTCGCCGGCACCACCGGATCGGGCAAGTCGGTGGCGATCAACACCATGATCCTGTCGCTTCTCTACCGGCTGCCGCCGGAGCGCTGCCGCTTCATCATGATCGACCCGAAGATGCTGGAACTGTCGGTCTATGAGGGCATCCCCCATCTGCTGACGCCCGTCGTCACCGATCCCAAGAAGGCGGTGGTGGCGCTGAAATGGACGGTGCGGGAGATGGAGGACCGCTACCGCAACATGTCCAAGCTGGGCGTCCGCAACATCGAGGGCTATAACGCCCGCCTGCGCGAGGCGCGCGAGGGCGGCGAGTCGCTGACCCGCCGCGTCCAGACCGGCTTCGACCCCGACACCGGCAAGCCGCTGTTCGAGGAACAGCCGCTCGACCTCACCGAACTGCCCTACATCGTCGTGATCGTCGACGAGATGGCCGACCTGATGCTGGTTGCCGGCAAGGACATCGAGGCGGCGATCCAGCGTCTGGCCCAGATGGCGCGCGCCGCCGGCATCCACCTGATCATGGCGACGCAGCGTCCCTCGGTCGACGTCATCACCGGCACCATCAAGGCCA
>NZ_LGQU01000077.1:0-44272 GCF_003115935.1 Azospirillum sp. TSH20 | reverse complement strand
TCGGGCAGCAACAGCTACACCGGCGCCACCACCATCAGCGCCGGCACGCTGGTCGCCGGCCACGCCAACGCGCTGGGCACCACCGCCGGCAGCACCACGGTGGCCAGCGGCGCCACCCTGGCGGTCGGCAGCGGCGTCACGCTGGCGGAGAATCTCACCGTCTCCGGCACCGGCGTGTCGTCGGCCGGCGCCCTGCAGGTGACCAGCGGCAGCGCCACCATCAGCGGCACCGTCGCCATGGGCGCCGACACCACCATCGGCGTGTCGGGTACCGGCCTGACCCTGTCGGGCGTGGTCAGCGGTTCCTATGCCCTGACCAAGACCGGCGGCGGAATGCTGACCCTGTCGGGCGACAACAGCTATACGGGCGCCACCACCGTCAGCGCCGGCGTCCTGTACATCACCCACGCCAACGCGCTGGGCACCACCGCCGCCGGCACCACGGTCGTCAGCGGCGCCACCCTGCGCATCGGCACCGGCCTGACCATCGCCGAGAACCTGACGATCAGCGGCATCGGCGTATCGTCCGGGATCGGCGCGGTGAAGGTCAACGGCGGAACGGCCACCATCACCGGCACCGTCACTTTGGGGGCGAACGCCAGCATCGGCTCCTACAACAGCGGCGATACGCTGACGATCAGCGGCACCGTGTCCGGCGCCTACACCCTGACCAAGGTCGGCGACGGCACGGTGGTGCTGAGCGGAACCAATGGCTACACCGGCACCACCACCGTCAGCGCCGGCACCCTGTCGATCACCGGTTCCGGCAACATCAGCAGCGCCGGCATCACGCTGAATGGCGGCACGCTGGACGTGACCGGCAGCAGCGTCACGCTGGCCAACGGGCTGACCGTCGGCTCCGGCGGCGGCACGCTCAGCACCGCCAACGCGCTGACCCTGTCCGGCACCATCTCCGCCGGGACCAACACCCTGACCAAGTCGGGCAGCGGCACGCTGACCCTGACCGGCACCAACAACGCCACCGCCTGGGGCGCCACCGTGACCGGCGGCACGCTGGCGGTCGGCGCGGCCGACAATCTCGGCACCGGCACCGTCACGCTGAACGGCGGCACCCTGGCCTCCACCGGCAGTGCCGTCACGCTGGCCAACGCCATCGCGCTGGGGAGCAGCCACGGCACCGTCAGCGTCGGCACCGGCAACGCGCTCACCCTGTCGGGCGTCATCAGCGGATCCTACACCCTGACCAAGTCGGGCGCCGGCACGCTGACCCTGTCCGGCACCGGCACCTACACCGGCACCACAACGGTCGGCGCCGGCACGATGGTCGTCACCGGCACCCTGAACGGCGCTTCGGCTGGCGCGGTCACGGTGGGCAACGGCGGCACGCTGGCAGGCACGGGCACCATCAACGGCGGTCTGACCGTGCAGTCCGGCGGCACGCTGTCGCCGGGCATCGCCGGCACCAACAACGGCGTCGGCACCCTGACCGTCAACGGCGGCCTGACCATCCAGTCGGGCGGCACGCTGGCGGTCGATCTGGCCAGCACCAGCAGCTACGACCAGGTGGCGGTCACCGGTGCGGTCGACGTCAGCAGCGGTACCCTGACCGCCGGCGGCAGCTACACGCCGGTGAAGACGACCAGCGGCGACAGCTTCGTCATCATCGCCAACGACAGCGTCGACGGCGTGACAGGCACCTTCAGCGGAACCGGGACACTCAGCCTCAACAGCGGTTCGCTGACCATCGGCTATGTTGGCGGCGACGGCAACGACGTCGCGCTGACCGGGCCGGTCAACCAGGCGCCGGCGCTGGGCGGCACCTTCACCACCGCCGGCACGGTCAACGACAATGCCACCACCACGCCGTTCAGCGGCGTGACGGTGACCGACGCCGACGACAGCACCGGCAGCTTCACCGTCACCATCACCTACACCGCGGCCAACGGCGCGCTGTCCAGCACCGGCGGCGGGCTGACCGGCAGCGCCGGCACCTACACGCTGACCGCCACCACGCCGGGCGGGCTGCAGACCCTGCTGCAGGCGCTGGTCTTCACCCCCACCAACAACCAGGTGGTGCCCGGCAGCACGGTGCAGACCACCTTCAGCCTGACCACCAGCGACGGCACGACCAGCGGCAGCGCCAACAGCAGCACGGTGGTCACCGCCAGCTCAATCAACGACACGCCGACCGACATCGCCCTGTCGAACAGCTCCGTCACCATCTTCGACGGCGCCAACGCGGTGGTCGGCACCCTGTCCGGCACCGACGCCGACACCGGCCAGACCCTGACCTACACGCTGGTCAGCGGCAGCGGCGACACCGACAACGCGCTGTTCACCATCACCGGCACCGCGCTGACGGCGAACAACGCCGGCACCCTGACCGCCGGGCAGATCTATTCCGTCCGCGTCCAGGTCAGCGACGGCACCGCCACCTACGAGAAGTCCTTCAGCATCAGCGTGACGAACGACCTGGTGGTCGACGTCACCGCCATCGACGGCAGCACGCCGGCCGGCACCTACACCGCCGACAAGGCCGACGGCGGCGGTCTGGACCTGAAGGAGGCGATCAACCTCGCCAACAGCGTGTCGGGCAATGTCACCATCCGCTTCGCCGGGACGTTGGCCGGCACCATCACGCTGCCCGGCACCCTGTCGGTGCGCAGCGGCGTGACGCTGGCGATGGACAGCGACACCGACAGCCGGGGGATCACCATCACCGGCAACGGCTTCACGCTGGGCAACAGCTTCGGCGTCAGCGTCGGCACCGGCGACACGCTGACCATCAACTCGACCCTGGCCGACAACGGCACCACCGATGCGGCGGCCCTGACCAAGAGCGGCGCCGGCACGCTGGTGCTGGGCGGCACCAACAACACCGCGACCGGCGGCACCAGCGGCACCGGCATCAACACCATCACCGTCGACGCCGGCACGCTGCAGGTGGCGGGCGACGCCAACCTGGGCACCGGCACGGTGACGATGAGCGGCGGCAGCCTGACCGTCACCGGCGCAACCACCATCGACAACGCCATCACCCTGTCGGCCGACGCCACCATCGACAACGCCAACGCCGTCACCCTGTCGGGCGACATCACCGGCACCGGCGGCCTGACCAAGCTCAGTTCCGGCAAGCTGACGCTGAGCAGTGCCAACAACGTCTATTCCGGCGGCACCACGCTGCGTGGCGAGGTGGAACTGGGCACGGCCGGCACCATCGGCAGCGGCACCATCACGCTGAACGGCGGCACGCTGACCACGACGGCGGCCAGCCAGACGCTGACCAACGCCATCGCCCTGACCGGCAACGGCACGGTGAAGACCGCCAACGCCCTGACCCTGTCGGGCGTCGTCAGCGGCACCGGCACCCTGACCAAGACCGGCACCGGCACGGTGACCCTGTCCGGCAGCAACAGCTACACCGGCGCCACCACCGTGTCGGCCGGCACCCTGACGCTGGCCGGCGGCAGCGCCATTGCCGATGCCGGCGCGGTGACGGTCGGCACCGGCGCCACGCTGAACCTGTCGGCCGGCGAGACCATCGGGTCTCTCAGCGGGTCCGGCACTGTGACGCTGAGCAGCTACATCCTGACCGCCGGCGGTGACGGCACCAGCACGACCTTCTCCGGCGCTATCAGCGGCACCGGCGGCCTGACCAAGACCGGCGCCGGCACACTGACCCTGTCGGGCGCCAACACCTACAGCGGCGCCACCACCCTGTCGGCCGGCGGGCTGACGGTGTCGGGCGGTTCGGCGATCGGCAACAGCAGCGCGGTGACGGTCGCCACAGGCGCCACCCTGACCCTGTCGAACGACGAGGCCATCGGCTCGCTCGCCGGGGCCGGCTCGGTGGCGCTGGGCAGTTACACCCTGTCCGCCGGCGCTTCCGGCGCGAGCACGACCTTCTCCGGCATCCTGTCCGGCACCGGCAACCTGTCGAAGGTCGGCAGCGGCACGATGACCCTGTCGGGGACCAACACCTACACCGGCACCACCGCAGTCAGGGGCGGCACCCTGTCGGTGACCGACGCCACCAACATCAGCACCGGTGCGCTGACGGTCGACCTGGGCACGCTGGAGATCACCGGCACCGGCGTCAGCTTCGCCAACGCCATCACCGCCGGTACCGGCGGCGCCACGATCAGCGCGTCCAACACCGCCACCCTGACCGGCGTGGTCAGCGGCAGCGGCGCCCTCACCAAGACCGGCAGCGGTACCCTGACCCTGTCCGGCGCCAACACCCGAACCGGTGCGACCACCGTCAGCGCCGGCACGCTCGCCGTCTCCGGCGGCAGCGCCATCGCCGACACCGGCACGGTGACGGTCAGCACCGGCGCCATCCTGTCGCTGGGCGCGGCCGAGACGATCGGGTCGCTGACTGGTGCCGGTTCTGTATCGCTGGGCAGCTACACCCTGACCGTCGGCCCGTCCAGCGGCTCCACCAGCTTCTCCGGCGCCATCAGCGGCACCGGCGGCCTGACCAAGGCCGGAGCCGGCACGCTGACGCTGTCCGGCGCCAACAGCTATACCGGCGCCACCACGGTGTCGGCCGGCACCCTGACCATCTCGGGCGGTTCGGCCATCGCAGACACCAGCGCGGTGTCGGTCAGCTCCGGCGCGACCCTTTCGCTGGGCGCGGCCGAGACCATCGGCTCGCTGGCCGGTGCCGGTTCGGTGACGCTGGGCAGCTACACCCTGACCACCGGCGGCAACAACACCAGCACCAGCTTCTCCGGCGCGATCGGCGGCACCGGCGGGCTGACCAAGGCCGGCACCGGCACGCTGACGCTGTCCGGCGTGAACAGCTACACCGGCGCCACCACGGTGTCGGCCGGCGGGCTGACGCTGTCGGGCGGTTCGGCCATCGCCGACAGCAGCGCGGTGACGGTGGCCGTGAATGCCACCCTCGACCTCAGCGAGGATAGCGAGGTGGTTGGTTCGCTGGCTGGGGCGGGTACGGTCGCGCTGAACGGCGGTACGCTGACGGTGGGCGGCGACGATCAGAGCACCGAATTCTCCGGCGCGATCCAAACCGGCCCCTATGACGGCACGCTGACGAAGATGGGCAGCGGTACGTTTACCCTGTCGGGGTCGAACAGCAGCAGCTTCAACGGCGGCATCGTGGTGCGGGAGGGCACGCTGAGCGTGGCCGGCGACGCCAACCTGGGGGCCGGCACCGTGACGCTGAACGGCGGCACGCTGACGGTGACCGGCGCGGGCACCATCGACAATGCCTTCGACGCCGGGATCGGCAACGCCACCATCGACACTGCCGTCGCCGTGACGCTGTCGGGCGCCATCGGCGGCAGCGGCAACCTCACCAAGACCGGCAGCGGCACGCTGACCCTGTCGGGGAGCAACAGCTATTCGATGCTGACGGTTTCCGCGGGAACGGTCAGCGTCGCCGCCGACGGCAATCTGGGCTCCGGCACGGTCAATCTGGCGGCTGGAAGCACGCTGCAGGTCACGGGCGCGACCACCATCGACAACGCGGTCGCCCTGACCGGATCGGCGTCGGTCCAGACCGACGCGGCGGTCACGATCAGCGGAAACATCACCGGCAACACCCACACCCTGACCAAGTCGGGTACCGGCACGCTGACGCTGTCCGGAACCAACAACAGCTCCGGCTCCGGCGTCAGCGGCATCACGGTGACCACGGGCACCCTGGCGGTGGGGGCGTCCGTCAATCTGGGCCAGACGACGCTGACGCTGGACGGCGGCACGCTGGCCTCGACGGCGACCTTCAGCAGCGGAACCAGCGTCACGCTCGGCAGCGGCGGCGGCACCATCGACGTGTCGGCCGGTTCGATCACGCTGAGCGGCACCGTCTCCGGCACCGGCGGGCTGAGCATCGCCAGCACCAACGCCGGCAATGTCCTGGGGCTTTCGGGGACCAACACCTACACGGGCGGCACGACGCTCGGCAGCGGCATCCTGCAGTTCGGCAGCGACGCCGCGGTTGGAACCGGGACGCTGACGATCAACGGGGGCAAGGTGCGCGGGTCGGGCTCCACCGCGCGGACGATCGCCAACAACCTCGTGCTGGGCGGCACGATGACGATGTCGGGTTCGGCGGCGCTGACCTTCACCGGCAGCGTGGATCTCGGCGGCGCGGCCCGGACGGTCAACAACTCCATCACCGAAAACCTGACATGGGGCGGTGTGGTGTCGAACGGCTCGCTGACGGTGGCGAACACCGGCACCGGCGCGCTGGTGCTGGGTGGGACCAACAGCATGACCGGCATCACGGTGTCGTCAGGCACGCTGTCGATCGCCGACGCCGCCAGCCTGGGGTCCGGCACGACGACCCTGTCGGGCGGCACGCTGTCGATCACCGGCGCCACCACCATCGCCAACGCCATCGCGCTGTCGTCCGGGTCGACGATCAGCAATTCGGCCGCCGCGACGCTGTCGGGCGTGCTGTCGGGGTCTGGGGCGCTGACCAAGTCGGGCACCGGCACCCTGACCCTGTCGGGGGCCAACACCCACACGGGTGCCGTCACGGTCTCGGCGGGCACGTTGACCGCTTCGGGCGGCTCGGCGATCGGCGACACCAGCGCGGTGACGGTCAACTCCGGCGCCACGCTGATTCTGTCGGCCAGCGAGACCGTCGGGTCTCTGGCCGGCGCCGGCTCGGTGACGCTGAACGCCAACACCCTGACCACCGGCGGCGACAACACCAGCACCAGCTTCTCCGGCGCGATCGGCGGCACCGGCGGGCTGACCAAGGCCGGTACCGGCACGCTGACGCTGTCGGGTGCCAACACCTACACTGGGGCGACCACCGTGTCGGCCGGCGGGCTGACGCTGTCGGGCGGCTCGGCCATCGTCGACAGCAACGCCGTGACGGTCGCCAGCGGCACCACCCTGACGCTGGGCGCCACCGAAACCATCGGCTCGCTGGCGGGTGACGGCACCGTCTCCCTCGGCGCCAACGCGCTCTATGCCGGCGGCGACAACACCAGCACCAGCTTCGCCGGCAGCTTCAGCGGTTCCGGCAACTTCTACAAGATGGGCACCGGCACCCTGACCCTGTCGGGGTCGAGCAGCAGCAGCTTCACCGGCACCATGACGGTGCGGGACGGCGGCACGCTGAGCGTGGCCGGCGACGCCAACCTGGGCACCGGCACCGTGACGCTGAACGGCGGCACGCTGACGGTGACCGGAGCGGGCACCATCGACAACGCCTTCGACACCGGGGTCAACGGCGCCACCATCGACAGCAACGTCGCCGTGACGCTGTCGGGCGCCATCGGCGGCAACGACGGCCTGACCAAAACCGGCACCGGCACGCTGACCCTGTCGGGCACCAGCACCTACAGCGGCTCCACCACGGTATCGGCGGGCACCCTGCTGGTGACGGGGGCGCTCAACGGCACCTCCGGGATGACGGTGGCCTCCGGCGCCACGCTGGGCGGCACCGGCAGCATCTTCGCCAGCGGCTCGTCCAACACGCTGACGGTGGCCTCCGGTGCCACGCTGGCCCCCGGCGTCGCCGGGACCAACACCGGCATCGGCACGCTGACCGTCAACGGCGCCCTGTCGATGAGCGGCACCCTGGCGGTGGAGATCGCCGGCACCGGCTCGCCCGGTACCAACTACGATCAGGTGATCGTCAGCGGCGGCGTGACGCTGTCCAGCGGCTCCAGCGCCGTCGTCATGACCCGCGTCAACGGCTTCGCCGCCACCAACTCCAGCTACACGGTCGTCAACCAGACCGGCGCCGGGACGCTGTCCAGCACGCTGTCCGGGCTGGCGCAGGGCGCCACCATGACCAGCAACGGCGACCTCTACACGGTCGACTATGTCGGCGGCACCGGCAACGATCTGGTGCTGAACGCCATCGTCAACCCGACCGTCTCGTCGGTCACCGCCACCACCGCCGACGGCACCTACAAGGCCGGCAGCACCGTCACCATCACCGTCACCTTCAACCGGGCGGTGACGGTCACCGGCACGCCGGCGCTGGCGCTGGGCATCACCGGCCGCAGCGCCACCTACGCCGGCGGGTCGGGGACGACGACGCTGAGCTTCACCTACACGGTGCAGGACGGCGACAACGCGACCGACCTCGACTATGCCTCCACCGGTGCCTTGACGCTGAACGGCGGCGGCATCGCCGACAGCTCCACCAGCCTGGACGCGATCCTGACCCTGGCGACGCCGGGGGCCGCCAACTCGCTGGGCGCCAACAAGGCGATCGTCATCGACACCGCGGCGCCGACGGTCAGCGCCGTCTCGGCGGTGAACGGCACCTACCGGGCCGGCGAGACCATCGACGTCACCGTCACCTTCTCGGAAGCGGTCACCGTCACCGGCACGCCGACCTTCGGGATCACGCTCGACAACGGCACGGTGGTGCAGGCGTCCTACCTGTCGGGGTCGGGCGGCACCGCGCTGACCTTCCGCTACACCGTGGGCACCGAGCTGATCGATGCCGACGGCATCGGCATCGGCGGCTCGATCAGCGGCGGCAGCATCGCCGATCTGGTCGGCAACAGCGCGATCCGCACGCTGAGCGGCGTCGCCAGCATGGCCGGCGTGCGCATCGACAGCGTCCATCCCACCGTCACCAACGTCACCGCCAGCACCGACAACGGCACCTACACCACCGGCCAGACCATCTCGATCCAGGTGACCTTCTCGGAGGCGGTGACCGTCAGCGGCACGCCTGAGCTGGCGCTGAACACCGGCCGCTCCGCCACCTACAGCAGCGGGGCCGGCACCAACACACTGACCTTCACCTACACGGTGCAGGCGGGCGACACCGCCGCCGACCTGGACGCCACCGCCACGTCGGCACTGACGGGATCGATCACAGACATCGCCGGCAACGCCGGCATCCTGACCCTGACGAGGCCGGGCGACTTGCGGTCGCTGGGGCTGAACAAAGACATCGCCATCGACACCACGGCGCCGTCGATCCGCAGCGTCATCGTCCCCACCGACGGCACCTACGGCGTCGGCAAGACGATGAGCGTCTACATCCAGGCGAGCGAGGTGCTGATCGTCAACGGCACCCCGACGATCACGCTGGACATCGGCGGCCAGACCCGACAGGCGGTCTACAACCCGGCGGCCAGCAGCGGGACAGTCCTGCGCTTCGACTATGTGGTGCAGGCGGGCGACAGCGACGCCGACGGCATCGCCGTCACCGGGCTGAACCTCAATGGCGGCAGCATCACCGACAAGGCCCGCATTCCGCTGCACTCGACGCTGACCGGCGTGCCGGGCCTGCAGAATGTCCTGGTCGACACCGTGCCCCCGGACACTCCCTCGGTGCCTGCGCTGGCGCCCGGACAGGACACCGGCGTCTCCGCCACCGACGGGGTGACCAACCTCAACCGCCCGACCCTGGGCGGCACGGCGGAGGCCGGGTCCACCGTCACCGTCCTGGTCGACGGCGTGGCGGTCGGTACCACCATCGCCGGATTCGACGGCCGCTGGAGCTTCACACCCACCACCCCGCTGGCCGACGGCACCCATGCCATCACCAGCCGGGCGACCGACCGGGCCGGCAACAGCAGCGGCACCTCGGCGGCGCTGACCCTGACCATCGACACCACGGCGCCGGTGCTGTCGACCCCGGCGGTCGCCGGCGGCATCGACACCACAGCCAACGTCATCGCGGTCAACCGTCCGACCCTGACCGGCACCGCCGATCCGAACAGCACGGTCGCCGTCATCGTCGACGGCGTGGCCGTCGGCACGGCGACCGCCGGCAGCGACGGCCGCTGGAGCTTCGCCGTCACCACTCCGCTGGCCGACGGTAGCCACAGCGTGGTGACCACCGCCACCGACAGCGCCGGCAGCATCGGCCGGTCGGGCACGCTGAGCCTGATGGTCGACACCCAGGCCCCGACGGTTTCCACCGGCGGGACCGCCCCGACGCTGAGCGCCGGCGGGACGGCGACGCTGGGATCGGCGGTTTCACTCTCCGACGCCAGCG
Source organism: Azospirillum sp. TSH20 (assembly GCF_003115935.1). Lineage (NCBI taxonomy): Bacteria > Pseudomonadati > Pseudomonadota > Alphaproteobacteria > Rhodospirillales > Azospirillaceae > Azospirillum > Azospirillum sp. TSH20. The sequence goes on along the minus strand of NZ_LGQU01000077.1, from coordinate 34,359 downwards.
CGCTGAACCGGGTGACGGTCACCCTGACCGACGCCCGCAGCGGCGACGAGCTGGTGATCGGCGCCCTGCCGGCCGGCATCACCGCGACCCGCGACGGCGCCGGCATCGTGCTGACCGGCGTGGCGTCGGCCGCCGATTATCAGGCGGCGGTGCGGGCGATCGGGCTGCGGTCGAGCGCCAGCGACCCAAGCTTCTCCGGCATGGCGACCAGCCGGTCGATCAGCATCCAGGCCCGCGACCTTGCCGGCAACAGCTCGGCCGCGGCGACGGTGACGGTCACGGTGGCCCGCGTCACGACGACGGTCATCAACACGACCAACACCCCGGCGACGACCACGCCCGTCACCATCAGCGGCAACGGCCCGTCGCAGTCCAGCAGCTCAGGGATCGGCTCTTCGTCGAACGGGCCGTCCTCCAACAGCGGTCTGGGCAGCAATGGTCTTCTGGGCGGCATCGGCGGGTCCGGACTGACCCTGCCGGGCAGCGGCGGCGCCAACAACGGCGGCGGAACCCCCGGCAGCTCGTCCAGCACGGATGCCGGCCGGTCGGTGACGCTGAACACCGTCGGCAACGGGTCGTCCAGCACGGACGCCGGCCGGTCGGTGACGCTGAACACCATCGGCAGCGGGTCGTCCAGCACGGATGCCGGCCGATCGGTGACGCTGAACAGCATCGGCGGCGGCTCGTCCAACTCCAGCAGCGGCTCCGGCAGCGGACTGGGAAGCGGGCTGGGTGGCGGGCTCGGCGGGAGCCTGAGTGGCGGCGGCCTTGGTGGCGGCTTCGGTGGCGGCCTTGGTGGAGGCGGTTTGGGCACCGGCGGCCTCGGCACCGGCAGCACGCCTGGCGGGACCGGAACCAACACCGGCACCGGGACGGGCACCGGCACGGGTGGCGCGACGCGCAACAGCACCGGCGGCCAGACCGGCCAGGGCGCTCCCACCCAGGGTACTCCGGGCCAGACCGGTACCCAGGGCAATGGCCTGAACAATGGCCAGGGTCAGGGCTTGGGCCAGGAACGGGGCAACGGCCTCGGCACCGGACAGGGCCGCGGCCCGGCGACCGGACAGCAGGGTCCCCAGGGCCAGCAGGACCAGGGCCAGCAAGGTCAGGGCGAGCAGCAGGGCCAGCCCGATCAGGACCAGGGCGTTCCCCAGGATGGTGGCGGCACCCCGGCGGCCGGCAGCGGCCAGCCGGCGGAGCGCGGGGCGGACAAGCGGGCCGAGATCATGCCGGCTTCCCCCGGCTTCGCCCGTCAGGTCGCCCGCGCCCATGGCGGTCCTGCCGGCGCCACCGACCTGCTGGCGGCACTCGCCAGCCACGTCCTGCCCGACAGCTGGGCCGCCTGACGGCGGCCCCTTCCCTCCCGGCACTCCCTTTTCCTCCAGCGCTGCTTTCCTCGTCCAATTTTTTCCGCCGAACGGAATTGCCCGCACCATGAAGACTTCGACCGTTTACCTCCGCCGCCGCTTGCTTTCTTCGGTGGTTCCCGTCGCCGTCCTGACGGCATCCCTGCTGGCCGCGGGCTGCGCGGTCAAACCCGAGCCGCTGACGGCCGAGGAAAATCTGGCGCGCGTGCGCGAGGATCTGGGCGTCGTGCTGGCCCCGCAGGAGCCGCTGACCAAGGCGGTCTCGATGGACGAGGCGATGGCCCGCGCCATCAAGTACAACCTCGACGAACGTGTGAAGCTGATGGAGATGGCGGTCGCCAGCGACCAGCTGGAGCTGTCGCGCTATGACATGCTGCCGCGCGTGGTGGCCGCCGCCGGCTATGCCGGACGCAACAACGACGCCGGGTCGGAGAGCCTGAACCTCGCCACCGGCCGGCGGACGGGCGAGAGCACCACCGCCACCGACAGGCACCGCCGTACCGGCGACCTCGCCTTCACCTGGAACGTGCTGGATTTCGGCGTCAGCTATCTGCGGGCGCGGCAGAACGCCAATCTGGTGCTGATCGCCGATGAACGCCGCCGTCGCGTCGTCCAGGGCATCATGCAGGACGTGCGCACCGCCTATTGGCGCGCCGTCGCCGCCGAACGGCTGCTGAAGCGGCTGGAGCCGCTGGAGACGCGGGTCGAGGGGGCGCGGCGCGACGCCCGCACGCTGGAGGCATTGCGCGTCCAAGCGCCACTGCAGGCGCTGACCTACACCCGCAGCCTGGTCGAGACGCTGCGCCAGCTGCAGTCGCTGCGCCGCGAGCTGGCGGCGTCGAAGTCGCAGCTGGGCGCGCTGATGGGCCTGCCGCCGGGCGAGCCGTTCGAGATCGAGATGCCGGCGGCCAGCGTCATGCAATCGCCGCCCAAGCTGGACGTCGGCACCGAGGCGCTGGAGACCTACGCCCTGCTGAACCGGCCGGAGCTGCTGGAGGAGAGCTACAACCAGCGCATCTCCGCCGACGAGACCTGGCGGTCGCTGCTGAAGCTGCTGCCGGGCATCGACGTCAACGCCGCCCTGCGCTACGACAGCAACAGCTTCCTGGTGAACCAGCGCTGGGCCGATTATGGCGCGCGGATCAGCTGGAACCTGATCAACCTGGTCTCCGCCCCCGCCACCAAGTCCTACGCCGAGGCGCAGGAGGAGCTGGTCGCCTTCCGTCGTCAGGCGCTGAGCATGGCGGTGCTGAGCCAAGTGCATGTGGCCATGCTGCAGTACCGCGAGTTGAAGCAGGAATTCGCCCTGACCGCCGAGCAGGCCGACCTCGATACCCGCATCCGCTCGCAGTACACCAATGTTGGCGATGCCGGACAGGTGGGCGAGCTGGGTGTGATCCAGTCGGAGGTGACGGCGCTGCTGTCCGACCTGCGCCGTGATCTGGTGCTGGCCGACCTGCACAACGCCTATGCCCGCGTCATGGTGTCGGCCGGCGTCGATCCGTTGCCCGAGACGATGGCGGCCAACGACCTGTCCAGCCTGACCCAGGCGGTGGGCAAGGGCCTGTCCTCCTGGCAGGAGCGCGCCAACAGCGTCCTGCGCGTGAAGGACCTGATGGGCGAGCCCAAGGCCGCCGCCACGGACAGTGCCGCCAAGGACAGCAAGACCGAAGCGGCCAAGCCGGAGCCCGTGAAACAGGGACCGGTCCAACAGGAGCCAGCCAAGCAGGCGGTTCCGGTCGCGGCCGCTCCGGTGGCTGCTCCCGCCCCAGCCGAGCCGGCTCCGGCCGCCACGCCGTTCGTGCTGGCCTCCGTTGCCGCTCCGCAGCCTGTTCCCGCTCCGGTCTCCATGGCCGCTCCGGCACCCGTGCCGGCCGAACCCCCGGCTCCGGCCGCCGCCCCGGTTGCGACGGCGTCCTTTTCTCCCGTCATCCAGGCCGATCTCGGGGCTTACGCAAGCCACAGGCTTGCCGAGCGCGAATGGGGTATGATCGCCAAGCGCCTGGGAACCGAGGACAACGGGGTCGGTGCCCTGTACGTCACCACCCGGCGCGCCCAAGACGGCAAGACCATCGTCCAGCTGCGTGCCGGCAGCTTCGCCGACCGCGCCGCGGCCGAACGGTTCTGCCATCGTGTGAAGGATAGTCAGCGGGAATGCACCGTTCGTACCCTTTCGGCCCAGGACCAGCCGTCCACCAGCCGGCCCACCGGCCGACTGGCGTCGCTGTGATCCATCCCAATGCCTGGCCCAATCCCCGGCCCAGTGCCGCGTTGGGCGCCGCCACTCTCCTGGTCGCTCTGCTGGGGGGGGCCTTCGCCTCCACTCCGGCAGCGGCCCAGGACGCTTGGCAGGGGGAAGTCCGCTCCCTGATCGCGGCCAAACGGCACGCCGTCCTCTCCTCCGAGATCCCCGGCCGCATCGCGCGGATGAGTGTCGATGCCGGCCAGAGCTTCAAAGCCGGCGAGCTGCTGGTCGCCTTCGACTGCGCCAGCTATCAGGCGGAGCTCGACGGCGCCCGCGCCCAACTGAACGCGGCGGAGGTGACGGCACGGGTCAACCGGCGCCTGAACAGCCTGCGCTCCATCGGCGAGGCGGAGGTGCAACTGGCCGAGGCCAAGGCCCAGGTCGCCCGCGCCGACCTCCGCAAGGCGGAGGTGCAGGCCCGGCGCTGCGACATCAAGGCCCCCTTCGACGGCCGCGTGGTCGAACGCCGCATCCAGGAGCATGAATCGGTCGCCGCCGGCACGCCGCTGCTGGAGATCCTGTCCGACCGCGACCTGGAGGTCGAGCTGATCGTTCCCTCCTCCTGGATGGTGTGGCTGAAGCCGGGGCAGCGCTTCGACCTGCGCGTCGACGAGACCGGGGCCACCCTGCCCGGCGAGGTGGTGCTGCCCGGCGCCAAGGTTGATCCGGCCAGCCAGTCGGTGAAGGTCACCGCCAAGCTGACCGGCGAGACCGCTCATGCCGGCCTGATCGCCGGCATGAGCGGCACCGCCATCTTCCCGGAACCGGTGCTGTCGGCGTTGCCGGCCGGGAACCAGGGGGGCAACCAGGGCGTCTCCAAATCCGGAGCCGCGAAGCCCGGAACGGCAAAACCATGAGCGCCACCATGGCCCAGACCCCGCCCCAGCAGGGGGCGCCGCAGGGGATGCCACAGCCGGTCAACGGCCTGCTGATGCTGCTGGAGCTGCAGCGCCAAGCCTGGCGGCAGGCGACGATGCCGGAACTGCGCTATCACATCGTCAACCAGACCCGCCGGCTGATCGCCTATCGGCAGGCGGCCTTCCTGACGGTGGGGGAGCGGGGACGGGCGACGTTGGAGGCGGTGTCCAACATCGCCGTGCTGGAGCCGAACGCCCCCTTCGCCCAATGGCTGGAGGAGGCGGTGCGCGCCGTCGCCACCGGCGAGCACGCCAACAGCGTCCATGTCGTCGATCCCGCCACCCTGCCCGCCTCCGTTCGCAACGCCTGGGGCGAATGGGGACCGGCGCAGGTGCTGTGGTGCCCGCTGCGCAAGCCGGAAACCCCGCGGGAGATGCCGCCCGGCGCCCCGGCGGAAAGCCGGGGCAAGGCCGTCCCACCGCAGGCCGGCCTGTGGCTCGGCCGTGACGAGCCCTGGACCGACGGCGAGATCCTGCTGCTGAGCCACCTGACCGAAGGCTACGGCCATGCTTGGTGGGCGCTGTCGGGCAAGCGGGCGAAGCGGCATGTACTGCGCCGCGCCCTGCTGCCGCTGCTGGTCCTGCTGGCCATCGCCGGCGCGCTCGCCAGTCCGGTGCCGATGTCGACCCTGGCCCCGGCCGAGATCCAGACCAGCAACCCGGTGATCGTCACCGCCCCGCTCGACGGCGTGATCGAGCGCTTCCATGTCCAGCCGAACCAGGCGGTGGTGGCCGGCCAGCCGCTGTTCAGCTTCGAAGCCACCGTCCTGCGCAGCCGCTTCGAGGTGGCGCGCAAGGGCCTGACCCAGGCGGAGGCCGAGCTGCTGACCGCCTCGCAGGCCGCCTTCGCCGACCCGCAGACCAAGGCCCGTGTTGCCCAGCTCCGCGCCCAGGTGGAACTGCGTCGCGCCGAGATGGCGCTTGCCCGCGACCTGCTGGACCGGGTGACGGTGAAGGCCGAGCGCGCCGGCATCGCCGTCTTCACCGACGTCAACGACTGGCTGGGCAAGCCGGTGTCGGTGGGTGAGCGCGTGCTGACGCTGGCCGACCCGCAAGCGCCGGAGATCGACATCATGGTCCCGGTCGGCGACGCCCTGGTGCTGGAGCCGGGTTCTCCGGTGGAGCTGTTCTTGAACGTCGACCCGCTCCACCCGCTGCAGGCGCGGCTGACCCATGCCAGCTACGAAGCCGGCCTGTCGGCCGCCGGCGTGCTGTCCTACCGCGTCAAGGCGGCATTGGAACCGGGGGAGGCTCCGCCCCGCATCGGCCTGCGCGGCACCGCCAAGATCCTGGGCGACCGCGTGCCGCTGGCCCTCTATCTGTTCCGCCGCCCGCTGGCCCTGCTGCGCCAGTCGCTGGGCATCTGAGGCGCTGCCCCAAGGCTACTCCTAAGGCAATCCCGAGGACTCCCCGTGTCCATCGCCCTCACCCCCTCCGCTGGCCCCTCCGCTGGCCCCTCTGCGGCCCCTCCCCCCGGTCTCCGCGCCGACGGCTCCGCCCCGGCCGATCCGCTGGCAACCTTGCGGCTGCCGGCCTTGCGCGACGATCTGACCCTGCTGCCGGCACCGGCGGGACAGGACGGGGCGCCGGGCTGGACCATCCACGATCCGGTGCGCAACCGCTATTTCCGCATCGGGCCGGAGGCCTTCGCGCTGATCGCGCACTGGCATCACGCCAACCCGCGCGCCATCGCCGCGGCGGTGGCCGGCGACAGCCTGTTCGAGCCGGGGAGCGAGGACGTCATGGGCTTCTACCAGTTCCTGGCGGCCAACAACCTGACCGTCACCGTCGACACCGCCTTTCTGGCGCGTCAGGCGGCGGCGCGTCACACCGGCTGGTTCTGGTGGCTGGTCCACAACTACCTGTTCTTCCGCATCCCGCTGGTGCGCCCCGACCGCTTCTTGTCGGCGACGGCGGGGCTGGTGGCGCCCTTCTACAGCCGGGCCTGGCTGGTCCTGGTGCTGCTGACCGCCGCTCTCGCCGGGCTCTTGGTGGCGCGGCAATGGGACACCTTCCTGCACACCTTCCAGCATTTCTTCTCGCCCGAAGGGCTGGCGCTCTACGGCGTCACGCTGCTGGGCACCAAGATCTGCCACGAGCTGGGCCATGCCTACACCGCCAAGCGCTTCGGCTGCCGGGTGCCGACCATGGGGGTGGCCTTCCTGGTGATGTGGCCGGTGCTCTACACCGACACCACCGACGCCTGGCGGCTGGTGTCGCGCCGGCAGCGTCTGGCGGTGGGGGCGGCCGGCATGGTGACCGAGCTGACGATCGCCGTCTTCGCCACACTGGCCTGGAGCTTCCTGCCCGACGGCCCGCTGCGCAGCGCCGCCTATTTCCTGGCGACGGTCAGCTGGGTCACCACCCTGGCGATCAACCTCAGCCCCTTTATGCGCTTCGACGGCTATTACCTGCTCTCCGACGCGCTGGACGTGCCCAATCTGCAGGAGCGCGCCTTCGCCATGGCGCGCTGGAAGCTGCGGGAATGGCTGTTCGGGCTCGGCCTGGAGCCGCCGGAGGAGATGCCGGCGGCGCGGCGCCGCATCCTGCTGGTCTATTCCTACGTCACCTGGGTCTACCGGCTGATGCTGTTCCTCGGCATCGCGCTGTTGGTCTACCACGTCGCCATCAAGGTGTTGGGCATCCTGCTGTTCGCCATCGAGATCGGCTGGTTCGTCGCCCGCCCCTTCGTGGCCGAGGCCAAGGCCTGGTGGGGGTTGCGCGACCGCTTTCATGTGAACCTGCGCACCGGGCTGACGCTGGCCGGGCTGGCGGCGGCGGTCGGGCTGACCCTGCTGCCGGTGACCGCCACCGTGTCGGTGCCGGTGGTCTGGCGGGCGTCCGGCTTCGCCACCGTCTACGCCCCCTTCCCCGCCCGGCTGGAGGAGGCGCTGGTCACCCGCGGCCAGAACGTGGTGGAGGGCGAGCCGCTGTTCCGCCTGACCGCCCCCGACCTGGAGGGCAAGCTGCGCCAGGCGGAGCTGCGCATCGGCTGGATGCAGGAGCAGATCGCCCGCCTGACCGCCAGCCGCGAGCAGCTCGACCGCGTGCGCGCGATGGAGGAGGATCTGGCCGCCGCCCTGGCCGAGCGGCAGGGGCTGCTCGACAGCCGCGAGCGGCTGGTGGTGCGGGCCCCGCTGTCGGGCACCGTGCGCGACATGGAGGACGCGCTGACCCCCGGCCGCTGGATCGGGCCGAAGCTGCCGCTGGCGATGGTGGTGGCGCCGGGCAGCGGCGAACTGGTCGGCTATGTCGGCGAGGGCGATTTCGACCGGCTGAGCCCAGGGGCGGGGGCCGAGTTCCATCCCGACGACCCGCTGGCCCCCCGGCGGGCGGCCAAGCTGCGCGCGGTCGATCCGGTCGCCGTGTCGGTTCTGGATGTGCCGGCGCTCGCCTCGGTCAATGGCGGTCCGGTGGCGGTGGAGGGACAGTCAGGCCCCCAGTCCGGACAGCAGCATGCTGGCGCCGGCCGCAGCGCGCTCGCTCCGGTGGAGGCGGTCTATCGCATCACCCTGGACGTCGAGCCGGCGGACATGGGGCCAAGCGCCTTCGGCAATGCGCAGGACGGGCCGGAGCGCGTCACCCGCGGCATCGTTCGCGTGGCGGGCGAAGCCCGCAGCTTCGCCGAACGCTTCTGGCGCATCGCCGCGTCGGTGCTGATCCGCGAGACGGGATTCTGAAATTCGCCCACCTCAAATCCTCCCAATGGCTGAGCCGTTGATATATGAAGCCCATACCCATAGATTGCTGCGGGCTCCCAGCGGCGGATCAGCAGAAACATGGCTCTTCAGAAATTCGATATCGTTGCCGCAAATGGAATGAAGTTCTTTTTGCAGCTCGACCCGCAGGATATGGCGCAGCGTGACGTCATCGCCCATTTCCTCAGCGGACAGATGTACGAGCATGAAACGTCCCTGCTGTTCCTGAAGGCCTTGCGCCCCGGCGACACCGCTGTCGACGTCGGTGGCAACGCAGGCTATTTCACGATGCTTGCCGCGACCCAGGTGGGCGCACAGGGGCGCGTGGTCACTGCCGAGGCCAACCCTGCCCTCGCAACGCTGATCCGCGACAGCGCCGTGCTGAACGACATCTCGCATCTTTCCGTAGAAAACGTGGCGATCAGCGATCGCAACGGACAGATCGTCTTTGGATCGAACGGATCCAATGACAGCAATGGCGGCGTCGTTCCCGAAAAGACGCCGGGAGAAGCGCTGGAAAGCAACGAGTCCATCACGCAGTTCGTCGCGCGCGCCGAGACGCTCGACAGTCTGGCAAGCCGGACCGGCCTTGGGGGCATCCGCCTGCTGAAAATCGACACCGAAGGACATGAGTTGAATGTGCTGAAGGGTGCCGAGGGGCTTCTTCGCGAGAAGAGGATAGATTTCATCGCCGCCGAGCTGAACCTTCCCGGCCTGGCGAGAAACCGCACCAACCAGCACGAACTGCGTGAGTTCATGCTGGGCCATGGCTATCACATGTTCCTGCTCGACCATAACGGGGCCCTGCCCCGCCTCGTGCCGGCCGGAACCGAGGTCAGGCAGGCCTACACCTGCAACGTCCTGTTCTCCCGCATCGAGAAACTGGCTGAAGTTTGGGACAGCGTCGCCAACGAGCCCGCCGCCGTCCATATCGCCCAACGCCAGAGCAAAGCCTAAAGCAAAGCATAGCCCCCCGGTGGGGAGCGAGCCTGCTCCCTACCCCATCCCCACCGCCAGCAGTCCGTCATTCGCCATGGCGAAGCCGGCCGGCTGCGGGCGAACATAGCCGATGGGGTTGGGCCGCAGCTCGTTGCGGCCATGGGTGATGAAATGGACCAGCGCCTGCTGCTGGTCGGTGCCGAAGGCGGCGCTCAGGTCGGGATTGGCCATCAGATAGGCGAGCGCATTGAATTTGGTCGGGCGCCCGTCCGCCTGGCCGCTGGACTGGTAATGGGCGGTGGCCGCGGCGGTGTCGGTGCCGAAGCTTGCTGCCAGATCCGGATTGGCGGCCAGATAGCTCAGCGCATCGAAGCCGGCAGCATCGCGCCGCGGCGTGCTCCCATACAGGACGATATAGAGCTTCACCTGCTGCTCGCTGCCCGCGAAGACGCTCAGCAGATCCGGGTTGGCCAGCAGATAGTCGTGGACGTCGAAGCTGGTCGGCCGCTTCTCCAGCCGGCCATAGCTGATGTAATGCTCCTCCGCCCGTGCAGGGTCGTTGCCGAAGGACGCCGCCAGGTCGGGGTTGGCCGCCAGATAGGTCAGCGTGTCGAAGCCGGTGGGCCTGTTCTCGCGCCATCCATACAGCATGTAGTGGCGGGCCGCCTGGGCGGTGTCGGTGCCGAAGCTTGCGGCCAGATCGGGGTTGCCCGCCAGATAGCCCAGGCTGTCGAAGGTGATGCTGCGCCCTTCGAGCCGGCCGGCGGTCAGGTAGTGGCGGGCCGCCGCCGCCAGGTCCGTGCCGTAGGCGGCCGCCACATCCGGATAGGACGCCAGATAGCCGAAGGCGTCGAAACGGGTGGTCCGCCCCTCCCGCTGTCCATAGGACAGGTAATGACGGGTGGCGGCGACGGTGTCGGTGCCGAAGGCCGCCGCCAGATCGGGGTTGGCGGCCAGATAGGCCAGCGGGTCGAAGCGTCCGGTGGGCCGTCCCTCCTGCCGTCCGGAGGTCAGATAATGCCGGCTCGCCGCCGCAAGGTCGTAGCCGAAGGCCGCCACCAGATCCGGATTCGCGGCGAGATAGGCCAGCGGATCGAAGGCGCGTGTCGTCCGCCCCTCCGCCCGGCCGGCGGACAGGTAATGCGCGCGCGCCGCCGCCGTGTCGGTGCCGAAGGCGGCCGCGAGGTCGGGGTTGGAGGCGAGATAGGCCAGTGGGTCGAAGCTGGCCATCGTCTCGGCCAGCGGGGTCACCCGCAAGGTCACGGTCTGGCCGCTGACCGCCCCTTGGCTGTCGGTGACGGTGTAGGCGAAGGACCCCGGCGACACCGGGGTGCCGATCGGGGCCTGATAGGTCAGGCCGGCCAGATCGGCGGTGCCGAGCGTCATCCCGCCGGTGACGGCGGTGCCATTGGCCAGCCGGAGCGTGCCGGCGGTCGGCAGCCGGGCCAGCGTCACCGTCATGCTGTCGCCGTCGTCCGGATCGCTCGGCCGGTCGATGCCAAGAGCGATGGCCGCCCCGCCTTCCTGCGCGCTCAGGGTCTTGTCGCTTTGGACGAGCGGCGGCCGGTTGGCCGGGCGCGAGGTGACAATGAAGCCGATCCAGCGGCTCCACGCCACGCCGTTGTAGGCGCGCACCGACAGCTCGTCGAGGCTGGTCAGGGAGGCAGCGGCGAAGGTGACGCCAGCAAAGGCCGCCGCACTCAGCGAGACCACGGCGCCGGTGGCCTGGACCACCCCGCCGACCATGAGGGAACCGCCACCATTGGTGTTGTCGACCAGCTCATACTGGGTGACGAGGCCGCCGGCGGGATCGGCCGCCGTCACCAGGCTGGCGATGGTGATCGAGGAACCGATGGAAACCCGGCCGGCCTTGGCGGTGACCGCCGGAGGCGTCAGGCTGATCCTGGTGTCGGCGAACAGGGCGTATTCGACATCGGTCAGCGTGTCGGTGCCCTCGCTGCCGCCGGAGATGGTGGCGCCGTCGGACGTGACGGTGACGGTGTAGGAGGAGCGGCTGCCGTTGTAGACCACGGTGTCGATGCCGCCGTTGCCGATCAGCGTGTCGTCGCCCGCTCCGCCGGTCAACGTGTCGTCACCGGCGCCGCCGATCAGCAGGTTGTTGGCGGAATTGCCGATCAGGATGTCGTTGCCGCTGCCGCCGATGGCGGTCTCGATGGTGACGCCGGCGGCGATCGCCAGATTCCCCACCGCCAGCCCGCCCGATCCGTTGGGACCGATGGAGCTGAAGGCGCCCGGCGTCAGGTCGATGGTGACGGCGGACGCCTGCCCGCCGGCGTCGATGGTGTCGGTGCCGCCGGCATCCCAGATCGCCTGGGAAAAGGGCGTGGTGGTGCTGCCGAAGACATAGCGGTCGTCGCCGATGCGGGTGCCGGTGTTGGCACCGTACAGATACTGGGCCGCCGCGATGTCATACAGCGCCGGCCCCGTCGCCAGCCCGCTCAACCCCAGGCTGGGGTGCCGGTTGTAGGACATGAGGGTGTAGCGGTAATTGTCCTCGGCCGAGGACAGATAGGGCGGCTCGCCCCCGCCGCCGGTGGCATTGTAGTTGCCGGGATGCTTCAGCCCGATGGCGTGCCCGATCTCGTGCAGGATGGTCAGGTAGCCGTAGGTTCCCGGCGTCGGGCTGGTGTTGGTCGAGGTGTTGTTGGCGAGATAGATGTCGCCGCCGCCGTCATAGAGCGAGCCTGTCGGATAATAGGCGTAGGCGGCGCTGGAGCTTTGTCGGTTGGTGCCGATGCGGATCGACCCGCCCTGTCCGCTGTTGGCGCTGTCGGAGGTCTCGACGAAGAAGATGTTGGCGACGGCGCTCCAGGCGGCGAAGGCCTGCCGCACCGCGCCGCGCTGGGCGCTGGACAGCGTCGCGAACCCGGTGCTGTCCGTGCCGGAGGCGTAGGACGGCGCCTGCTCCATGAAGCTGTAGGTGACCGTCGCCCCGCTGCCGACCCCGCCGCTGCCCCAGCGCGGCGTCCCCGTCGCCAGCAGGGCCTGGACGGTGGACGAGGCCACGCCCTGCGGCAGTGCGCCTTGCGGGTCGATCCCGGCGGCGAGGGGGGCCACACTCCAGTCGGCGCCCCAGCTTGTTGCATTGCACAGCAGGCAGGAGCAGGCGGGCATCGTGCCGGCCGGGGCGTCGGCCGAAACATCGGAGAGGTCGGAGAAGGTGGTCGTCATGGCCGGGAGGATGTCTTGCGCCACGGAGTGCGGCTCCCGCCACTCTACAACCTTTCATTCCCCAATCGAAAGGGGAGGTGAACCCGGACCTTTTTTCTCCACCGGCCAATGGACCGCGGGCGACGGGCTGCGGTTCCCTCCGATCATCCTTTCCGCACGCTCAGTTCTTCGAACACCGCCTCGATGCGGTCGACGGAGCGGGCGACGGTGAGGTCGCGGGCCCGGTCGCGGCCTGACAGGGCCATGCGCAGCCAAGCGGCGCGGTCCTTGACCAGACGGCGCAGCCGGTCGGCGAGCGCCTGATGGTCCTCCGCCGGGAACAGCAGGCCGTCGACGCCGTCGCGCAGCACCTCGCCGCTGCCGCCGGTGCCGCTGCCGACCACGGTCAGGCCGGCGGCCATCGCCTCCACCTGCGAGATGCCGAAGGGTTCCTGGAAAACACTGGGGAAGACCAGCACGTTGCAGCGGGCGAAGAGCTCGGACAGGCCGCGGCGGTCGAGGAAGCCGGTGAAGCGCACCTTGCCGGCCATGCCGTTGCGCTCCACGAAGTCGCGGCAGCGGGCGGCCAGATCGGCGTCCGGCGCCTCGCCGGCGAAGGTGCAGTCGAAGTCGATGCCCTCACGGTGCAGGATCCCCAGCGCGGCGACCAGCGTCTGCGGTCCCTTGTAGGTGACGAATAGGCTGGCGAAGGCGATGCGCAGCCGGTCGGTCGCCGGCATCACTGCGCGGTGGAAATAATCGACGCGGGCGCCGGGATGAATCACCGTGGCGGGCAGGCCATAGCCGCCAGCGGCCAGCCGCTCCGCCACCCAGCCGCTGGCCGGCCCGGCACGGTAGAGCGGGGAGCGGGGCGCCGCTTCCGGTGCATAGCCGGGATGCTGGTTGCCCAGGCAATGCAGAACCGGGACGCCCATCTGCCGGGTCAGCGGGTCGAGGAACTCGGTCGCCAGCATGTCGAGGTTGCCGACCAGACAGGCCTCGGCGCCGAAATCGCGGGCGGTCTCCAACACGCGACGGATATTGGCGCGGACCAGGGCGGTGCAGTGGGCCGGATCCTCGTGGGTGAAGGCGCGACCGTCCTTCCAAGTGCCGTAAAGGGTCAGCGAACGATCGACATGCGCCTCGATGTCCTCGGTCCCGGCCATGCCCGGGCGGGAAAGGTCGGGCACGTCGGCGGTCAGCACCTTCACCGCATGGCCGCGGCGGATCAACTCGGCAGAGAACTCCCACAGCTTGCGGCCGTAGCCGCCGAACTCCTGCGGCGGGAACAGGTTGGTAACCACCAGGATGCGCCGCGGCAGCCCGGTCGAGGGAGCCGTCGCCTGCCGGAACAGGCTGCGGTAGCGCTCCAGCCCTGGATGGCCGCCGGTGGCGTCGGCGAGCGCGTCGGCGTCCAGGTCCGGAGCCGGGTCCGCTGTTCCGGCAAGCCGGGCAGCGCGCCGGGCCTCGCCGAGATAGATGGATGCCTCCAGCGGACGTCCGCCCGCCGCGTACAGGCGCGCCAGCCCGGCGAGTGCATCCGGCTGCTGGCGGTCCAGCCCGACGGCGCCCAGCAGGAACCGCTCCGCCAGGGCATGCTCGCCGAAACGGGCGGCCAGACGGGCAACGGCGACCATATGCTCGGCGGTCCGCAGCATCGGCTCCAGCGCCGCGAGGCGGGCACGCCGCAGGTCCGGTGCCAGCCCCGCTGCCAGCCCCGGATCGGACAGCGAGCGGACGGCATAGCGCAGGGCGTCGGCGCACTGGAACAGGAGGCCGTCCGCTTCACTCGGCACGAACCCCCAGCCGGCCAGATGGGCGGCCGCCGCGGCATGGTCGCGCGCCGACGCGGTGGGGCAGAGGACGAAGGCGCCGGGCAGCCGGGCCATCCGGCGGTCGGTCTCCGCCTTATCGGAACCGGCACCCGGCCAGGGCAGCAGCGTCACCGCATCATCCCGCACCCCGTCGGCGGATGGCGGCAGCGGCAGGGGAACCGGGTCGGCGGCATCGTCCGGCACGGCGCCGGGGGCAGAGAAGGCCACCCGCGGCAGGTCGCGGGCCATGAGGCGCAGGTCGGCGGCGAAGCCGTCATCCTTCCCGTCCTGCCCAGCCGCATGGACGGTCAGCCGGGAGGAGGTCAACTGCAGCCGCTGCAGCGCCTCGTAAGCGGCAAGGCGGCGGCGGAAGGCCGTGCCCTGCGCCGGCAGGGCCGCCAGCCCGCGCCGCTCGGAGCGGACCTCCAGCGCCGGGTCGACGCGGTCGTCGAACACCGCGGCGAAGAACTGGGCGCGCTTGACCTGCGGGCTGTGGAATTCCAGCAGATGCGCCTGGCCTGCCCGGCGGATCGCCATCGCCTGATCCGGGTGGTCGAGGTAATGGCGCGCCAATTCCACCAGTTCGTCCGGCGAGCGGTATGTCGCGAGGTGGCGGCCGGGGGTGAAGCAGCGCTCCAGCCCGGCCTCTTGCGACAGCGCGTCGGTCAGCAGGAAGCCGCCAGCGCCCAGCGCCTCGAAGACGCGCAGGTTGAGGTCGCCGTTCAGCGAAACGTTCAGCGTGACCTGCGAGGCGGCGTAGATGTCGGCCGCCGTTTCCGGCGCCGCCCGCATCGCCGTCAGCGGCAGCCCGGCCGCCACCAGCCGCTCCAGCACATGGCGCCGCCAGGGGTGGAAGGCGCCGACCTGACCGACGAAGGTGAGGGGACGCTCGGGTGCTGCGGGAATGTCGCGCCGGCGCAGCGCATAGTCGACCGCCGGGATCCAGTAGACGCGGTCGAACCCCGCCTCCAGGAAGGCATGGGCATGCTGGCGGGTGTGGTCGAGCACCACCGTGTCGAAGCTCTCCATCGCGCCATAGGCCAGCAGCGTGCGCAGGGGACTGGCGAAATGGTGGGTGTCGCCGACCAGCAGCACCTTGGTCCCCGGCAGCCGGTCCAGCCCGCGGGGAAGGTTGCGCCGGGTGGCGTCGGCCTTGACGACGATCAGCTCCGGACGCTGGTGTGCCGGCAGGCGGGCGACGACGGACGGCAGATCGAACTCGCCGGCCGGGGTGCCGAGAGAGGCGAAGCCGTCGCCGGTCTCGACCGTCGGACAGTCGGGGCCGCAGAACACCTCCCGCTCCGAAAACAGCGGACGACGGTAATAGTCGGGCGTGGCCAGGCAGCAGAACAGCGTCCGGGGAGCGTCGGCTGCCGGCTGCGCGGGGACGGACGGGGCTTGTGGATGCGGCGGCATGCGGGAGGCTCAAGCATGAATTGGGGCGCGGCGGGCGCGGTGCCCCGCCGCGCCTCGGGCCGGGATCAGGACGTCGGCGGCTCCACCCAGCCGGGGACGGTGCCGGCGCTGACCAGCGGGCGGTGGAAGCTGCCAGCGGCGATTTCCGCACGGATCTGGTCGGGAGTCATCGACACCACCCGCTCGTATTCGGCGGTGTTGTGGGCGTACCAGGGGTTCTCCGTGACCGAATTGGTCGACCGCGCATGGCTGAGATGGAGGAGCGGCCCCAGCGTGCGCTCCACCCGCTCGCCGAGCAGCTCCAGGCGGCGGTAAAGCTCGAAATCCTCCCAGCCCCAGGACACGAATTTCTCGTTGAAACCGCCGAGCCGGTCGAACACCCAGCGGCCGAAGAAGACTGACCCGCTGTAGGAGTTCTTGTAGAGCATCTCGTTGCGCGGATCGAACAGGTCGATCTGGTTCACCGACAGGGTCCGCTCCACCCCGGGAACGAAGTCGGGCCCGACGTCGAAGAACAGGCCGTTGAACGGACAGGCGAGCGCCACGCCGTCATGCACCGCCTGCCGGGCCAGCACATACTGGGTCGGCTCCACCAGCACGTCGGTGTCCTGTCCGACGACGATCGGCGTGGTCGCGGCGGCCGCCATGATGTTCAGCTGCTTGCCCCGGTGGGTGTAGGGGCTGTCGTTGCTGGTCAGGTGGATATAGCCGTAGTCGGCAGAGGACAGCCCCAGCTCGGCCATGATGCCGGGCACGTCCTGGCGCTCCGGATTGTCCTCGCAGATCAGGATGTTGGTGTCGAGATGGCGCCGCAGGTAGGTGACCAGGATGCGCAGGTTGCGCCTGCGGTCCGGGGATTCGATCCGGCAGGGCACCAGGAAGGTGACGTCGCGCAGGTCCAGCCTCTCGCCGCGGCGCAGCGGCTCGCGCAGGGCCTGATGGCGGGAGGCGAGCGACACCGCGCGGTCGAGCTGCGCCGCCAGCCCCTCGTCCTTCGGCGCCAGCGACACCGCGGTTTCATAGCAATCGACCGCAG
Organism: Azospirillum sp. TSH20; assembly: GCF_003115935.1. Taxonomy (NCBI): domain Bacteria; kingdom Pseudomonadati; phylum Pseudomonadota; class Alphaproteobacteria; order Rhodospirillales; family Azospirillaceae; genus Azospirillum; species Azospirillum sp. TSH20. Next base: position 17,756 of record NZ_LGQU01000077.1, on the reverse strand, counting down.
AGCCCCAGCGGCCGGTCCACTGCATCAGCTCGCCCAGCCGGGCATGGGGCTGCGGACGGTCGGGCCATTTGGCCAGCACCTTGCGGTAGGTGGCCGCGGCCGCCGCCAGCTTGCCCTGCATCTGCTGGGCATAGCCCAGGTTGGACATCGCCTCCGGCTGGTCGGGGATTGCCGCCAGGATGCTCTCGTAGACGGCCTCGGCCTCGGCCAGCCGCCCGGCATGATGGTGGTCGATGGCGATGCGGAAAGCTTCTTCGAGGGTCGGCATGAAAGCTCCGTTGAAGACGGGCGGGCTGAGCGGGGCATCCGGGCGCAGACAGGACGGCCGCTTACTTACCGCACCCGCAATCGCGATGCACGGCAGAAGACAGGCCGCCGGAACGGACCGCCCTCCGTCCTCACAGCCCGTATGTCCGCAGGATCTCGTCCCGCTTCGCGCTGTAGGGGCTGTTCCCGTGCTTTCCGGCGAGGGCGCCGGTCAGGACGAGCGGAAGCGCGTCACCGGGGCGCGGCGGCAGGACGCTGTCCGGCCAGACGGCGTGCGTCATCTCGCCTCCCAGCAGCTGGGCCGCACGTTCGACGCAGGCGAACAGGGCGACCTGGTCGATCATCCAGATGTAGCAGCGCTCGAAATTGGTCTTCAGGAAGTCCGCCATCATCAGCAGCGTCAGATAGCCGCTGCGGCTGTGGCGGAAATGGACGAAGGAGGCGTTGTAGCGGCTGCACAGCGGCTCGCCGCGATAATCGGTGTGGGCGACGTCGGCGCCGCCGGCCAGCCTGACGATGTCCTCCGGCTTCTCACGGAACAGCACGTCGGCATCGCAGACGATCACGTCGGCCTTGTGCAGCAGCATCGCGTCCGCCGCGATGAGGAAGCGGGAGGAGGCGTAATAGGGTTTGTCGATGGCCTCCCCGCGCACCGCCCAGCTTTCGTGCGAGAAGGTGACCGGCATGGCGCCGACGATGCCGCGCAGCCGTTCGATCAGCCGGGCGACCTCGGCGTCGCCGTTGATGATGTGGTAGTGGACGGCGGCCGCCGAGCCCAGCGCGTGGAGGTTCAGGATCTGCGCCACGGCGTAGCGCTTGAAATAGGTGGCGTCCACCGACACCAGCACCACATGCCGCCCGGTCCGCTCGAAGGGCGGTGCGGCGTCCGCCTTCGCCAGGGCCTGGGCCGCCCGACGGAAGGACAGGGACGACAGGTCGATGACGCAAAGCCCGTCGCTTGCATATTTCCCCTGCCGGAACAGCGCCTCGCCGAGCCAGAGATGAAAGATGGCGTTCTGGCAGCCGGCCGCGGCGCGGCCATGGACCTCCGCGAGGTCGGGGCGGCCGGCCTCGTTGAGCAGGAAGGACAGGTTGGCATGGAGTTGCGGGCGCAGGGGGGACGGCGCCGCCCGCTCCAACGCCCGGCCGAGGAGGACGATGCCCTGCCGCGGGATCGCCGGGTCGCGCTCCAGAATCCCCATGCCGGCATAGGCCAGCCGGTGCGCCAGGGCGAGATACAGGGCCTCGTCGTCGGGCTGGCAGTCGATCAGCGCATCGGTCAGCCGGCTTTTCTCCGCCCCATCGCCGACCCGGGAAATCAGCAGCGCCATGATGTCGTAGAGACGCTGGCGGTCGCCGGCATCCTCGATGGCGCAAAGCTCGCGGTCGAGGGCGGCATGGTCGATTGCGCAGGCCGCAGCGATGCCGCCGATCACCTGCCGTAATTTCTGCTGATCCATGCGCGAACCCGTCTGCGTGAAAGTGTGCTTCGAGACCCTGGGGCGAAGGAGGCTGTTTGCCCTGCTCCATCGGGGGATGCAAGGGCGCCGCCGGTCACAGGGCGTCCAGCCTGCGCAGCAGGTCGATCAGCCGGTGGGCGGCGGAGCGCCAGCCGAAATGCTCCAGCAGATGCCCGCGGGCCGAGCGGCGGGTGCCGTCGGGATCGTCGATGACCGCGCGCAGCAGCCGGGCGGCCTCCTCCTCGTCGGGGGTCCACCACTCCCGGCCGCGATAGCCGTCCAGGGCGGGGGTGACGCGGCTGGGGATCATGTGGGCGGTCCGGCCGTCCAGATAGGCGCGGTAGGCGCTGTGGTCGGGAGCCAGCAGGGTCAGCCCCATGGCGCCGGCCTGCGCCATCGGCAGGTCCCAGCCCTCGCCGTGCGACATGCTCCAGTAATGGGTGGCGGCGGCGTGGAGCGATGTCATGACGGTGTCCGGCAGCTTGCCCTCGACCAGGAAGAGGGGGGCGGCCTGGGCCAATGTCCGGCCGGTCTCCGCCGTCAGCCGGGCCAGCAGATCGCGGAGGCCGCCGGATGCCCCATCCCCCTTGCCGGGCTTCAGCAGCAGGGCGGCGTCGTCCTCCGCCCGCGTCGTGCGCAGCCACACCCGCAGCAGCCCTTCCAGGTTTTTGCGGCTGTTGAGGTCGGAGATGTTGAGGATGCGGACCCGGTGATCGGCCAGCCGGCGTCCCGTTGGATCGAAAATGGCGATGGGCGGCACCTGACCGGGCTCCAGCGGCTCCACCCCCTCCGGGCAGATGTGGATGCGGTCGGCCGGATGGCCGGCAGCGAGCCATGCCTGGCGCGAGGAGTCGGTGGCGACGACGACATGGTCGTGGCGCCGGCTGTGCGCCGCCCACAGGGGCGGGATGTCGAGCGCCTCGAACACCGTGTAGTTGATCGTCTTCAGCCCCGGAACGGCCTCCACCACCACCGGCGTGGTGAAGCTCAGCACCGCCTTGGCCCGCACCGGCCGGTTGAGCGTGTGCAGGAGCGGGTCGATCTGGTCGTCGGGCAGGTTGTCGACGTCGTCATGGTTCAGATCGACCAGCCGGACGCGCACCCCGGCATCGACCAGATGGCGGACGAACTGGCGGACCTTGTGGGCATAGCCGCTGTTGTCGCGGAAGGCGCCGCGGACGACCAGCCCCGGCGGCAGCGACGGGTCGGCGGCGTCGCGGGCGATGTCGCGGGCGGTGGCGACGCGCTCTAGCGACCGGCGCAGGCGGGACGCGAGCGCGCCGCCGGCCTCCAGGACGGCGGCGGGGCGCAGCAGCCGCTCCGCCTCGTCCAGCCGGCCGCGGGCGAGCGCCTCGCGCCCCAGGCGGATCAGCGTCACGCCGCAGTCGGGATCCAGCTCCAGCTTGCGGCGGAAATGCGCGGCCGCCTCGTCCAGCCGCCCCAAATCCTGCAAGGCCCCCCCCTGGTTGAAGAGGGTGGGCGCAAGCATGGGCGCCAGCAGGAGCGAGCGCGCCATCAGCGCCACCCCCTCCGCCTCGCGCCCGGCACGGCGCCTCTGCAGCCCCAGCAGATGCAGGGAATGCGGCTCGGCCGGCTCCACCGCCAGGACGACGCGGTAGAGCGCCGCCGCGCGCTCCGGCTGGCCGCCGTTGTGAAGGGCGACCGCCTTGGTCAGGATGTCGTGGATCGAGGGCATGGTCTGACCGGGAAAGCCGGCAAAAGCACGGGGTGTCGTTGCCGGCGTCAATCGAGGGGGACCTCCGGCGTCTTGCCGGGATCGCGCGCCGGGCTGCGCATCGGGTTCTTGGGATCGAACAGGCCAAGGCGCTGCAGCGTCTGAGCGAAGCCTTCAGTCAGCATGGTGATGCGGTCGCTGATCTCGGCGATCTCGCGGGCGGAAATGACGGGGGCGTCGGCCGAGATGCGGCCGTGGGCACGGTAGTTCAGGCGGATGGCGACGTCGTCGGTCTCACCCTGGATCCAGGATCCGTGCAGGATCTTGTTGCGCTCCCGCCCCAGCTCCAGCGCCTCGTCGCAGCGGGTGACCAGGGCCTTGGCCTCGTCGGGGGGAAGCCGCCGGCCGGCGATGGCCTTCAGCGCGTCGAAGCGCGCCTTGACCTGCATGTTGGAGGCGATGGGCAGGAAGTCCGCATGGTCGGTGCCGAGAAGGCGCGAGATGCACAGCGAAACCATATCTTCCAATTGCGCCCAGGACACGGCGATCATGCCGATCGCACAGTACATCTTCACGCTGAGGGGGCCCAGCCGGACCGTTCGCGTCGTCATGGACCAACCTTGCCTTCCAGTCCCCGCCATCCGGGGACCGACCGAAAATAAGCGTTCCGCCCGGTGTGGCAAAGCGGTCATTGCACGGCCCACAGTTGACAGGGCCGGGTGATCCGTAGGATGCACTCTGCGCCGTCCGGTGGGGGCCACCCTCCCCTCCTCCCGCTTGCTCCTCTCCGCCACAAGCACAAGGTGTCATGCCCATGGACTCCCAGGCTTCCGCCCCGTCGCTGCACGGCTGCCTCGCCTCCGCGATCGAGGTCCTGCAGCGCACCATGGACAGCCTGGATCCGGCGCGGGTCGAGGCGGCGGTGGATGCGGTCACGGCGGCGCTGGGCGCCAACAAGGCGCTGCTGGTCTGCGGCAACGGCGGCTCGGCGTCGGACGCCCAGCACATCACCGGCGAGCTGGTCGGCCGTTTCCTGAAGGAGCGGCGCGGGCTGAAGGCGATCTGCCTCAGCTCCAACCCAGCGGTGCTGACCGCCTGGAGCAACGATTATTCCTACGACACCGTCTTCTCGCGCCAGACCGAAGCCTACGGCGAGCCGGGCGGCGTCATCCTCGGCATCTCCACCAGCGGCAATTCGCGCAACGTGATCGCCGCTTTCGAGGTGGCCAAGCAGATGGGCATGACCACCATCGCCATGACCGGCGAGGGCGGCGGCAAGATGGCGGAGTTGAGCGACATCCTGCTGGACGTGCCGTCGCGCTCCACCCCGCTGATCCAGCAGGTCCATATCTGCCTCTACCATTACCTGTGCGAACAGGTCGAAGCCCGGCTCGCCTGAACCGTCCATGGCCCCGCCCGTCCCCATTCCCGTTCCGGAAGCCTTGAAGCGTCAGGCCTTGGAGGCTCTCGGCGCCGGACGCCTGGAGGAGGCGGAGGCGCTCTATCGCCATATGCTGGCGCAGGACGGGACGGCCGCCGACCTGTGGAACAATTTCGGTGTCGTTCTGGCCGACTTGCGGCGTCCGGAGGAGTCGGCGGCGGCCCTGAGAACCGCCCTGGCTCTGCGCCCGAACTACGACAGGCCGTGGGTCGGGCGGGGCGCCGCCGCCTATGGCACCAATCGGCTGGACGAGGCGGTGCGGTGCTGGAGCCGGGCTATCGCCCTCAACCCGCGCCAGGACGCCGGGATGTGGTTCAACCTGGGCGTCACCCACCAGATGCGTGGCGAGGCTGAGGCAGCCGCCCCCTGCTTGGACCAAGCCGAACGGCTGGCGCCCGCCGATCCGCTGATCGCCAGCCAGCGGTTGCTGTGCCTGAACTACCTGGATCTGTCCGGAGAGCGCCTGCTGGCCGAACATCGGCGCTTCGACGAGCGGTTTGGCAGGCTGCCGCCGCCGGCCCCGCACGCCAACCGCGCCGATCCGGAAAAGCGGCTGCGCATCGGCTACCTGTCGGTCGAGTTCCGCGAGCATCTCGGCGCCTATTTCCTGACGCCGCTGTTCGAAGCGGCCGACCGCAGCCGTTTTGAGATCGTCTGCTATTCGATCCTGCCGGACAGCCATGCCGACGCCCACACCGCCCGGTTCAAGGCGCAGGCCGACGGCTGGCGCAATGTCGGCCATCTGGACGACGAGGCACTGGCGGCACAGATCCGCGCCGACGGCATCGACATCCTGGTCGATCTCGCCGGTCATTCCGGGCTGAACCGGCTGCCGATGCTGGCCCGCCGCCCGGCACCGGTGCAGGTGACGTGGCTGGGCTATCCCAACGGCACCGGCATGGCGTCGGTCGACTACCGCATCGTCGATCCCATCAGCGACCCGGTCGGTCCGACCGACGCCCATGCGGTGGAAACGTTGGTCCGGCTGCCCGCCCCCTTCTTGTGCTTCCGCCCGCCGGCCGCCGCCCCGGCGGTGGTGCCGCTGCCGGCGGGCGCCACCGGGGCCATCACCTTCGGCTCCTTCAACAAGCTGCCCAAGATCACCGACGGCACCGTGGCGCTGTGGGCCGAGGTGCTGCGCCGGGTGCCGGACGCGCGCCTGCTGCTGAAGGACCGGCCGCTGTCCGACCCCGGCACCGCCGCCTTGATGCGGGCGCGCTTCGCCGCCGCTGGCATCGACCCGGCCCGGCTTGATCTGGTCGGCTTCATCAAGGACGCCGCCGGCCATCTGGCCGCCTACAACCGCATCGACATCGCGCTGGACCCCCACCCCTACAACGGCACCATCACCACCTGCGACTGCTTGTGGATGGGCGCTCCGCTGGTGACGCTGGCGGGCGGGCGCCATGCCGCCCGCGTCGGCGCCAGCCTGATGGCCGCCGTCGGCCTGCCCGAGCTGGTCGCCGCCACCCCCGACCGCTACGCCGCCATCGCCGCTGATCTGGCCGGAGACCTGACCCGGCTGATGCGGCTGCGCCTGGGCATGCGCGAACGGCTGCGGGCATCGCCCCTGTGCGACCAAGGGCGCTTCATGCGCAACCTGGAAACCGCCTACCGCCTGATGTGGCGACGCTGGTGCGACGGGATGGCCGGGCGCCCCGCTTGACAAGCTCGCCCCGCGGCTTCTACCGATAGCGCCGTCTTCCCCGCCACCACACCGGACCGCCGCGATGAGCGAAGCGCCGCCCTCTTCCCCCGCCCCCGACACCGCGTCCGCGGTGCACAGCGGGTCGGCCGACCGCTTCGGCTACGAATGGGGTCGCTATGCCGAGCTGAAGGACATCTACGAGGAGCAGTTCCGCCGCTGGACGCCCTTCCTGACGCCCGAGGACTGGCGCGGCCTGACCTTCGTCGATGTCGGCTGCGGCATGGGACGCAACAGCCACTGGCCGATGAGCTACGGCGCCGCCGGCGGGCTGGCCATCGACATCGACGAGCGCAGCCTGGCGTCCGCCCGCACGACGCTGGCCCCGCATCCGGCAATGGAGGTGCGCCGCCAGAGCGCCTATGAGCTGAACGAGGTGGAGCGCTTCGACCTCGCCTTCTCCATCGGCGTCATCCACCATCTGGCCCACCCGGAGACGGCGCTCGCCAACATGGTGCGCGCGGTGAAACCGGGCGGACGGGTGATGGTCTGGGTCTATGGCCGCGAGAACAACGGCTGGATCGTCCGCTTCGCCGACCCGCTGCGCAAGGCGCTGTTCAGCCGCCTGCCGATCGGGCTGGTGCATGCGCTGTCCCTGCCGCCGACCGCGCTGCTGTGGCTGGCCCTGCGGCTGGGGCTGGACCGGCTGGAATATTTCCGCCTGATCCGCCGCTTCGACTTCGCCCACCTGCGCTCCATCGTCTTCGACCAGATGCTGCCGAAGATCGCCAACTATTGGCGCCGCGACGAGGTGGAGGCGCTGATGACGGGCGCCGGACTGGAAGACGTGCAACTTGCCTGGGTCAACGAGATCTCCTGGGCGGCGATCGGCCGGAAGCCGCAGGAATAAGGACCCGGAAGGCCACGGGGGGGTGGATCAAAGACGTGAAGGGAGCAGCCCTTTATTGCTGACGGCCGGGGTCTTGGGTTAAGAAGCCCCGGTTCCGCGCCGCCGGTCATTTGCGCGGCCAAGCGTTGGGGGTTGCCATTTCCGAGTTCTCGCCGGCCTTCATCCAGGCCTACAACACCGGTGCGGCGCTGTTCCAGGCCGGCCGCTTCGACGAGGCGGCCGGCGTCTACCGCCGCCTGATCGACGAAAACCCGGACCTCGCGACGCCGCATGCCGCCACCCTGCATGGCGCCCTGGGCCTGTGCCTGCGTACCGCCGGCCGGCCGGACGAGGCGCTGGAGCCGCTGCGCCAGGCATTGCGGCTGAAGCCCGATTATCCGGACGTGCTGAACGCACTGGGCGGTATCCTGCTCGACCGCCGCCACATCGACCATGCGCTGATCGCCTTCCGCGAACTGGTGAAGCTGAAGCCCGACTATCCGGGCGCGCTGCTGACGCTGGGCAACCTGTTCATGTTCAGCGGCGACGGCGAGCGGGCACGCGCCGCCTACCGGCTGGCGCTGGTCGTCGAGCCGGACGTGGCCGTCAACCACAACAACCTGGGTGCGGTCAGCCTCAGCCTCGGCCATCTGGCGGAGGCGGCGCTGAACTACCGCCGGGCGCTCGTCATCGATGTCGGCAAACCGGAATACCGCAAGAATCTCGGCACCTGCCTGCTGATGGCCGGCGACTACGCCGGCGGCACTGTCGCCTATGAGGGCCGGCTGGAGCAGGGGGTCTGGCGCAAGCGCAACATGCCGGGCGTCCTGTGGCAGGGCCAGCCGCTGGCGGGCAAGACGCTGTTGGTCCATTTCGAGCAGGGGCTGGGCGATTCCTTCCAGTACATCCGCTATGCCGGCGTTCTGAAGCGGATGGGCGCGCGGGTGCTCTATGAATGCCAGCCGGCGCTGAAGCGCGTGCTGTCGACCGCTCCCGACCTGGACGGGCTGTTCGCCTTCGGCGAGCCGCTGCCGACCTACGATTACCACATCTCGCTGATGAGCCTGATGCACCGGCTGGGCACCACCCCGGACAATGTTCCCGGCGGCGTGCCCTATATCCGGGCCGAACCGGAGCTGGAGGCCGGCTGGGCGGAGCGGCTGGACCGGCTGGAGAGCGGCAAGCGCCCGGCCTTGCGCGTCGGCATCAACTGGCACGGCAACGAGACCGGCAAGTCGATCCCGCTGGAATGCTTCGAAGCGATGGGTCGGCTGCCCGGCGTTCGGCTCTACAGCCTGCAGAAGGTGTCGGGCCTGGACCATCTGCAGCGGCTGCGCGACCGGGTGGCGGTGACGGAGCTGGGGGCGGAGTTCGACGCCGGACCGGACGCCTTCCTCGACACCGCCGCGGTGATGGCCAACATGGACCTGATCATCACCTGCGACACCTCGGTCTGCCATCTGGCCGGCGCCATGGGGCGGCCGACCTGGGTGGTGCTGAAATGGTTCGCCGACTGGCGCTGGATGCGCGACCGGCTCGACAGCCCCTGGTACCCGACCATGCGCCTGTTCCGCCAGGCCAGCCCCAACGACTGGGCCGAGGTGATGGCCAGGGTGACGGCAGAGGTCGCGGCTGAGGCTGAAATCCGGAACGGCGCTCTTGCCGGGGAGGCCCGGCAATGACGCTGAACGAAGCGGTACGGCTGGCACTGGACCATTTCCGGGCCGGTCGCGCGGCCGAGGCGGAGCGGGTGTGCCGGGCGATCCTGAACGCCGTTCCCGGCCAGGGCGAGGTCACCCAACTGCTGGGCACGGTGGTGATGATGCAGAACCGCCCGCAGGAGGCGGAGACCATCCTGCGCCAGTCGATCGCCGCCCGGCCCGACCTGCCCGACAGTCACGGCAATCTCGGCACCGTGCTGCAGGCGCTGGGCCGCATGGGCGAGTCCTTGGCAGCGCACGACCGCTGCGTCCAGCTGACGCCCGGCACGCCGGAGGGCTACGTCAACCGCGGCTCGACCCGACTGGCGCTCGGCGACCGCAACGGGGCGGCAACCGACTTCGCCCGCGCGCTGAGGCTGCGGCCGATCGACGCGCTCGCCGCCACCAATCTCGGCGTCGCCCTGCGCGAAGGACAGCGGATGGCCGAGGCGCTCCGCGCCCTGACCCGGGCGCTGGTCGTCGAGCCCGGCAGCGGCGAGGCGATGCTCGGCTATGCCCACGCCCTGCGCGAACTGGGCCGCCTGGGCGAGGCCGAGACCGCCTATGCCCGGGCGGTGACGCTGACGCCGGCCAAGACCGAAGCGCTGTGCTACCACCTCTACCTCAAGCAGACGCTGTGCGCCTGGGACGAGTACGACGGCTTGTGCGCGCGGGTGACGGAGACCATCGACCGCGACGCCGGCGTCGTCATCCCGCTGGCCACCCTGTCGATCGACACCACGCCGGCCCAGCAGGACCGCTCGGCACGCCTTTTCTACGACCGGCTGGTCAAGCGCGCCTCCTCCCCGCCGATGCCGGCGCGGCCGGAAAGCCAATCCGGCGGGCGCTTGCGCATCGCCTATGTCTCGGCCGATTTCCACGAGCACGCCACCGCCTATCTGGCGGCCGAGCTGTTCGAGCTGCACGACCGCGACCGCTTCGAGGTGCTGGCCTATTCCTACGGCCCCGACGACGGCAGCGCGATGCGCCAGCGGCTGGTGACGGCCTTCGACCGCTTCCGCGACATCCGCAGCGTGCCGCTGGATGCCGTCGCCCGCTGCATGGCCGACGATGGCGTCGACATCATGATCGACCTGAAGGGCTACACCAAGCAGACAAGGCTCGACCTGCTGTCGCGCCGGCTGGCGCCGGTCGAGGTCAGTTACCTGGGCTATCCCGGCACCATCGGCTGCCCGCACATGGATTATGTGATCGGCGACCGCTTCGTCACTCCACCGGAGCACCAGCCCTTCTACGCCGAGCGGCTGGCGATCCTGCCCGACGCCTACCAGATCAACGACCGCCGCCGCCCGCTGCCTGACCAAGTGCCGTCGCGGGCCGCCTGCGGCCTGCCGGAGGACGGCGTCGTCTTCGCCGCCTTCAACACCGCCTACAAGATCAGCCCCTCCATGTTCGCCCTGTGGATGCGCATCCTCAAGCGCGTGCCGGGATCGGTCCTGTGGCTGTTCGAGGCCAATCCGCGGGCCGCCGCCAACCTGACGGCCACAGCGGCGTCCCAGGGCGTCGACCCCGCCCGGCTGGTCTTCGCCCCGCCCCGCCCGCTGGCCGAGCACATCGCCCGCTACCGGGTTGCCGATCTGGCGCTCGACACCCTGCCCTACACCGGCCACACCACCACCAGCGACGCGCTGTGGGCGGGCTGCCCGGTGGTGACCTGCCTGGGTGGGAGCTTCGCGTCCAGGGTGGCAGCCAGCCTGCTGAACGCGGCGGGCCTGCCCGACACCATCACGCGGTCGCTGGCCGAATACGAGGATCTGGCGGTGGCGCTCGCCGGCGATCCCGGGCGCCGTGCCGCCTTGCGCCAGCGGCTGGAGGATGGGCGGATGACGGCGCCGCTGTTCGACAGCCACCGCTTCACCCGCAACCTGGAACGCGCGTATCAGGTCATGTGGTCGCTGCACAAGGCCGGCAAGCCGCCACAGGGCTTCATCCTGCCGGCGGGCTGAGCCCACAGGGGGCGCGCCCGCAGCCTTTGTTCCCCCTTTGATCCATTCACATCCTCTGGTATGCGAGGCCCGCCCTCTTTCTGTTTCAAGGTTGCAACAAGCCCTGAAAGCGCTAACCAGATCAAGGATAGGTTTGCTACCATACCTTTTGGCAGATATTGCTTTGTTGGTATGGCTGAGCAAATGGCGATCTTTACTTCGAAATCTAAGCTTCTTTTGAGAGTTGCTATCCTCTCAATTGCTTTTGGGTTGAGCATCTGTGCGTCCATTCCAGCCATGCAGCCTCTTGAGCACAGCCAAATGGCTGTGTTGGAGAATGCACGATGAACGCGATCTATCCAATCACGGCTGAGATTGGCACAAGCACCACCTACCAGGGGCGGTTGGAATTCGTCACCACCACCAAAATTTACGGCTGGCTGCACAACCAGAGCAATCCTGCGCAGGAATGCTTGGTCGACCTTTATGTCGACGGGCGATTCCTCGGTACCCATGCCTGCAATGAGCATCACAAGGCGCTGACCGGGCTGCCGGGCCGCAACGGCTTCCTGGCCTTCAACATCCCCCTGCCCGCCGGGCTTCTCTCCATCGATCGCTGCTGCGTGGATGTCAAAATTCATGGCACCAAAACATCCATCCCCGGGGCGCCCGTCGTTACCAGCCTCCACCGAGCGGTGATCGACACGGCCTTGTCCGGCATGACGCCGGAGCGCCAAGCTTTGTGCATGAGTGCACTTGCAGAGACGACCAACCAGACCAAGCGCGGACGCGACCGGATTGAGGACGCAAGGCTGCTTCGGCACGCCAAGGGGTTCGAAGGCAGCGAGTTGACGGTCGGCGCCTTCCTGGCGCACCAGCTTTACCGGCTTCAGGAGCGGCACAATTTCCACCTGCGCAGCGCTGCCGATCTGACCCGCTTCCTGGTGCGGCACGCCGAGCACTTCAACCTTGCCGACCATGCCTGGTGCCCGCTGCCGGCTGATGTGACGGCGTACCTCGCCTCAGGCGAAGAGGATGCCGCCGGCCAGTTCCGCTCCCGCCTGTTGTCGGCCTACCAGACACAGACAGGCGAGGCGGCCAACAGTGGGGTGGATGCGCTGTGCCAGCTGACCCACTGGATGTTCGGCAAGGCCCGTCTGCCCAAGGAGGGCTTGGCCTCCCGGCATGTCGAGGCGTTGAATGCACCGGCTGGGATCGACCCTTATGGGCTGATTTCACGCTTTTATGCCGGGATGCACGCCCGGGACAGTGCCCTTGCCACCGCTTTCGCGTCCTCTGACGAGCAGGTGTTGTTTTTGCTGCTGCTGGCGGTTTCTCTGTGGTTGATCCGCTGGAACCTCGACGACCTGTTCTTGACCGCGCCGGTGCGTGCCCTGCTCGACGCCCCGGTTCATCATAACGGCCGGGTCATGAATGGGCTTGCCTATTTCTACACCCGCCTTGGTGTGCCGGACGCGCAGGCGCTGAACCTATCGTCACTGCACCAGCGGCAATGCGCTCCGGTGGCGCGCCACCTGCCACGCACGGCAGAGACGAAGGGCGTCAACCTGTTTGGCTATTTCGACGGCGGCACCGGCATCAGCCGCAACGCCCTGTTCTCCCGCGACATCCTGCAAGACGCCGGCTTCGGCGTGACGATGCCGATGATGGCGGTGCCCAGCCGTCATGCCGGGGAGGAACTCTACCCGGTCAACCTGATCCATTTTGGCCTACTAGGCGCGCCGGGCGACATAATCAACCATGGGCTGGAGCGCTTTGCCGGTGCGTACAACATCGGCTTCTTCCTGTGGGAGACCAGTGCTCTGCCCCGCTCGGCCCATCTGGCGCTGGAGATGATGGACGAGCTGTGGACGATGTCGAGCTTCTGTGCCGACGCCCTGGCCCAGCATTTCACCGGCCCCATCCATGTCGTGCCCAACTGCGTCGATGAGCGGGTGTTGAAGGCCAGCGCGGATAAGCGGTCGAAGGCTGAGCCCTTCACCTTCTATTTTTGCTTCGATGCCCGCAGCTGGTACACGCGCAAGAACCCGCTGGCGGCGGCCCGCGCCTTCCAAAAGGCCTTCCCCCGGGAAAGCGGGGTGCGGCTTGTCCTGCGCATCCGCCACCGCCAGACCAGCCGCCGGAGCGTCGCCGATCTTGCCCACAAGCTGGAGCTCGATCGTCTGGTCGCGGGCGATCCCCGCATCCTCCTGCGCGATCGCGAGCTGTCATACGCCGACTCGCTGGCCGAGATGCACGCTTGCGACGCCTATGTCTCGCTGCACCGGGCGGAAGGCTTCGGCTACACCATGGTGGAGGCGATGATGATGGGCAAGCCGGTGATCGCGTCCCGCTATTCGGCCAACCTCGACTATATGAGCGACGAGACCGCCTTTCTGGTTGGCGGCCAGGAGCGCTATCTGGAGTGCGACGAGTATCTCGGCGTCACCCCCGGCGCCCGCTGGTTCGAGCCGGACATCAGCTCGGCCGCCGAGGCGATGCGGCGGGTGTGGCAGGACCAGGACGAGGCCAGGCGGCGGGCAGAGGCTGGCACGGCCTTTGTTCGCAGCCGCTTTGCCCGTCCGGTGCTGCAGGAGCTCTATGCCTGCCGGCTCGACAGCATTTTGAAAAGCAGCGCCTGAACCATAGGAACAGCTCTGCGACCGCATGCCACGCCGCAAGTCTCCCGCTCGATCTGTATTATTCAATTAAAGGTAAAATATATTAGCATTTTAGCAAGTTTCTTTCCACCCTCTTGTCCAACGCGGGAGATGGCCTTGCATCTCCTCCCCACCCAACAGAGCCGCACAAGGTCTCACCTAAGGTAGATGAATCTATATTTCATGAGCGTGTATTGTGACATTGATTTTTCAACCGCACAGTAAGGTTGATTTTATTTGCGTGCTTTTGGTATATGCCGATTAGGGGATTCCCTTATTACTCCGTCTTGGACTCTCGCCTCTGGTGAAAGACTCCTATCAGGACGGAAAAACGGGTCGCGGCATCTGGAATGCAGATGGCAAGGCCGGCCGTCGCATCTTCCGGTATGCATCCGACGGGCGGCTGCTTGACCAATGGCATGGGGTGGGGAACACGAGCATGGATGGCGCTCTGAATCTGGTTGGGACCACGGCGGCGGCGCACAGCCGGGACGCCGCGGTGCCCACCAGCCTTGAGGATGCGTTCAACGGCTACCGTCTCTTCCTCGGCCGTCACCCGGCCAGCATCGAGGAGGTCACGGCGGCGATCGGCTGCACGTTTGGCGAATTCCTCGGCCACTATCTGATGCGTGGCGAGTTCCTCAATGGCATCGTCGCCAGCCTCACCGGAACGGCCGCGCTGCCGCACATCGCCTTGGCTCCGGCTCCGGATGAGGGCTTGAGGCGCTGGGCGCTGGAGCGCCTGCCCCTGTCGACCGCCGCGCGCGAGCGGCTTGCCACCAGCCGCTCCTGGCGCTTCTGGCTGCTGGCCATCCTGCGCGACGAGGGTTTCCGCGCCGGTTTGCCGGGTGCGGTGGCCGAGTGGCTGGCGAACTCCGGCCTGCAAGCCCGGCTGGCGGCGCTTGAGCTCGCTCCCACCCGCCACCTGATCGGCGAGGCCTCGCACAATGGAGCCGGCACCATCATGGGCTGGTGCGCCAACGCCAGCGATCTCACAGAGCGCGTGGTGCTGGAGTTTCACCTCGGCGAGCGCTTCATCGGGGCGGTGCGCTGCGAGCGCTTCGCCCCCGGGTTGGGCGAGCGCATCGGCGGCAGCGGCGAGTGCGGCTTTGCCTTCGACATCCCCGCCGCTCATGCCGATCTGGTCGCCCGCGGAGCGATGCTGCGCATCCGCGACGCCCAGTCCAAAGCGCCTTTCGGCGCGGACCTCTACCTCAAGACCAACCTGCCGGCCGCGCTTGATGATCTCGGCCGGATGCTGAGTGTCCTCCAGTCGATGAAGGCGACGCTCGCCAACATCGAGCAGCAGCTCCCGCACACCCTGCAGCAGCTCAGCCCGCCGCTGTCGGCCTATGGCCCCTTGAAGGCGCAAGGGCTGCTTGCCTGCCACCGCCCGCTGGACGGGCAGGCCGCCGCCGCGGTGTCTGGCCTTACGGTCAACGTGATCCTGCTGGAAACCGCACTCGAGCCGGCAGCGCTGCGCCGCCTGCTGACCTCCCTGGACAGCCAGACGCAGGAGCGCTGGACGCTCACCGTGCTGGCCGATGCCGAGGCGCTTGGCGACGAGGTTCGGGCGCTGCTCCGCCCGCTGACGGCCGCGGGCCGGGCGGTGGTGGCCAAGCCGGCGGCTCTGCCGCGCCTGCTGGCGAGCCACGCCCTCGTCACCGCCGCTGCTGCCCATCTGGTGGTGGGCCAAGCCGGCCTCTTGCGGGCGGATGCGCTGGCGGCTTTCCTGGCGGCGCTGGAGCCGGCGTCAAGCACTCCGGCCTCTGTCGCCTACAGCGACCATGACATCCTGCTCGGCGCCCACAGCGGCAAGCCGGCACGGCTGCTGCCGGTCTTCAAGCCGGACTTCGACCCGGTGATGCTGCTGGCCTACGACTATGCCGGCCCGATGGTTCTGGTGACGCCGGAGGCCCTGCTGAAGGCCTGCGCCCTCGTCAACGGGACACCGCCGTCAAGCCTGCACGATCTGATGCTGCGCGTGGGCGACTGTGTGCCGGCCGACGCCATCCGCCACATCCCGTCGGTGCTCTACAGCCTGGAGCAGCCGGTCGACCTGCGCCGCCCCGATGGGCTGCCCCGGCTGCTGGAGGGCGAGCCCGAGGCGGTGCAGGGCTGGGCCGAGCGGTGGGGAATGGTCGCCGAGGTGCGGCGGGCGCTGGTGGTCAGCGAAGACGAGGACGGTCAGACGCTGGTCGCGCCATGCGAGATCGCGCTTCGTCCGGCGAGCTACCCGGCGGTCAACGTCATCGTGCCGACCCGCAATTCGCCGGTCCTGCTGCGCAACTGCCTGGACGCGCTCTTGCGCACCCGTCAGGCCTATCCGGGGCCGCTGCAGATCCTGGTGATCGACCATCAGAACGAGGATCCCGACAGCGTCGCCCTGATCGCCGCCATGCAGGCCCAGCGCGGCGTCGATGTCATGCCGTACAAGGGTACTTTCAACTGGGCGATGATGAACAACCTTGCCGCCGAGCAATCCAGCGGCGAGGTGCTGGTCTTCCTCAACGACGACACCCTGGCTGCCGAGCCCGGTTGGCTGGCCCAAGCGGTGGCGACGCTTGGCCTGCCGGATGTCGGCGTGGTGGGGGGCCGCCTGCTCTATGGCGACGGCAGCATCCAGCATGCCGGCGTGGTCACCAGCGTTGAGCAGGGGGCGGTGCATGAAGGGATCGGCATGCCCGGCCATGAGGGCGGCTATCTCGGGCGCGTCCAAGTGCTGCGCTCTGCCGCTGCCGTGACCGGCGCCTGCCTGATCACCTCCCGGACGGTGTTCGAGGCGGTCGGTGGCTTCGATGCCAGCTGGCCCGTCAACTGGAACGACATCACCTACTGCCTGGCGGCGCGCAAGGCCGGTTGGCGGGTGGTCTATGATCCCAGGGTTTGCCTGTATCACCATGAATCGAAGACGCGCGGCTATCTGCTTGGACAGGCCGGCCAGGATGTCTACCAGGCGGAGCTGCGTCGGCTGCAGGCCGACTGGGAGGGGCATCTCATTGATCCTTTCCACAACCCGGCCTTCCATCGCAAGGAGATGCCCTTCCTGAGGATGGCGCTGTGACACCGGGCTTGGCGGGAAACATGCGTGCTTTTGAGGCCTCTGAGCCATTGCAGGCCCCTGCTGCGGGCCAGCTTTGCGTCGGTCTCTTAAACAGCAGGGTGTAGGGGTGAAAAGGGGTGAGCGGGTCATGGTTGGCATAGGTTCTGACGAGCGGCACGGGCGGCAGCCGGGCGGTGGTCCCACGGCGCTCCCCCAAGGCATCTCGAGCCGTTGGGCAACGCGGCGCGCGTCCACCGTTGGCCACGACCTTGACGGTTCAATCTGGCTGGAGACGGAACAATGACGAGACCGACCGCCCTGGTCACCGGAGGCGCGGGTTTCGTTGGGAGCCACACGTGCAAGGCGCTGGCCAAGGCCGGTTACTTGCCAGTGGTCTACGACGACCTGTCCAACGGCGTGGAGGACGCCGTGCGCTGGGGCCCACTCGAGCTCGGCACCCTAGAGGATGAGGCGCATCTGGCGGCTGTCGTCGCGCGCCACAAGCCGGTCGCCGTCGCGCACTTCGCGGCCTTCATTGAGGCGGGTGAGTCGGTGCGGGAGCCGGGTCGATTTTACCGGAACAACGTGGCCGGCACCCTGTCCTTGCTCCGGGTCATGCGCGAGGCCGACATCAAGCGGGTCGTCTTCTCGTCGACGGCCGCCGTCTACGGTAACCCCGAGTGGACCCCGATTTCGGAGGACCACCCGCTGCGCCCGGTGAACCCGTACGGCCGCAGCAAGCTGATGGTCGAGGAGATTCTGGCCGACGTCGCGGCCGCCCACGGCCTTTTCTACGCCGCCCTGCGCTACTTCAACGCCGCCGGCGCCGACCCCGACGGCGACCTGGGCGAGAACCACCAGCCGGAGACGCACCTGATCCTACTGGTGCTCCAGGCCGCCCTTGGACAGCGCCCTTACATGGCCGTGCTCGGGACAGACTATTGCACTGACTCATACAAAAGGTTCAGGCAAGCGGCTGAGTTTATCGAGGATGGTGTCGGCCGGCTTGGTCCAGACGAAGGGCTTGGAT
>NZ_LGQU01000009.1:0-44470 GCF_003115935.1 Azospirillum sp. TSH20 | reverse complement strand
AACGACACCGCCGACTTCAAGATCGACTTCATGAAGTCGGTCGGCATCGCCGTCGCCGACAGCCCCGCCAGCCTGGGCTCCACCATGCTGAAGGTGTTCAAGGGCTGATCGCCTGTGGGCGTCGCCTCAAGGGTGACGCCCACGGCCTCCGGCCTTTGAAAAGAGGACGCCTCGAAAGAGGTTGACGGGCGGGACGCTGCGGTGCCCCGCCCGCCGCCTCTCTGGTCGGCCCTCTGGACGGACGGTCCTGGGGACCCATATGCAAGCGTCGGCGGGCTCCCCGCCGGCGCTGGCACATGGGGATCCAACGATCCCCCGTCCCCTTCCGCCTTAAAACCATCTCCCACAGGGACCCGGGCGCACGGCCCGAGGTGAAACCATGTCGGCAAATCTGGAACAGACCTCGTTCCTCTTCGGCTCGAACGCCGGTTACGTCGCCGAACTCTACGCCAGCTACCTGTCCAACCCGGCCGCCGTCGACCCCAGCTGGAACAGCTTCTTCCAGGATCTGGACGAGGATTCGCGCGCCGTCCTGGACGAGCTGCGCGGCGCGTCCTGGACCGTGTCCGATCTGGAGGACCCCAAGGCCAAGCGCGACCCGGTCGCCGAGAGCTTCATCGTCGGTCTCCCCAACGGCGCCGCTCCCAATGGCGCCGCCGCCGCGATGAACGGCCCGGCCAACGGCGCCATGCTGGCCCACACCCAGCAGGTCTACGGCGGCATCAGCCCGCAGCAGCTGCGCGCCGCCACGCTGGACAGCATCCGCGCCCTGATGCTGATCCGCGTCTTCCGCGTCCGCGGCCACATGAACGCTCATTTCGACCCGCTGGGCCTGGAAAAGCGCGAGCCGCACCCGGAACTGGATCCGGCGACCTACGGCTTCGGCCCGGACGACCTCGACCGTCCGATCTTCCTGAACTACTCGCTCGGCCTGGAAACGGCGTCGCTGCGCCAGATCCTCGAGATCCTGCACAAGACCTATTGCGGGACGATCGGCGTCGAGTTCATGCACATCCAGGACCCGGAAGAGAAGGCCTGGATCCAGGAGCGCATCGAGGGCGGCCGCAACCACACCGACTTCACGGTGAACGGCAAGCGCGCCATCCTGGAGCGCCTGACCGCGGCCGAGGGCTTCGAGAAGTTCCTGCAGCTGAAATACACCGGCACCAAGCGCTTCGGCCTTGAGGGCGGCGAGTCGATGATCCCCGCGCTGGAGCAGATCCTGAAGCGCGGCGGCCAGCTCGGCCTGAAAGAGGTCGTCGTCGGCATGGCCCACCGCGGCCGCCTGAACGTGCTGACCAACTTCATGGGCAAGCCCTTCTCCGCCGTCTTCTCGGAGTTCCAGGGCAACCCGTCGAGCCCGCAGGACGTCCAGGGTTCGGGCGACGTGAAGTACCATCTCGGCACCTCGTCGGACCGTGACTTCAACGGCAACATCGTCCACCTGTCGCTGACCGCCAACCCGTCCCACCTGGAATGGGTCAACCCGGTCGTGCTGGGCAAGGTGCGCGCCAAGCAGCAGCAGCGCCGCGACCTGGAGCGCGAGCAGGTGATGGGCGTGCTGATCCACGGCGACGCCGCCTTCGCCGGCCAGGGCATCGTGGCCGAGACGCTGGGCCTGTCGGAGCTGCGCGGCTACCGCACCGGCGGTACCATGCACTTCATCATCAACAACCAGATCGGCTTCACCACCAACCCGACCTATTCGCGGTCGGGCGTGTACTGCTCCGACATGGCCAAGATGGTGCAGGCGCCGATCTTCCACGTGAACGGCGACGATCCCGAAGCCGTCGTCCATGTCAGCCGCATCGCCATCGAGTTCCGCCAGAAGTTCAAGCGGGACGTCGTGATCGACATGGTCTGCTACCGCCGCCACGGCCACAACGAGGGCGACGAGCCGGGCTTCACCCAGCCGCTGATGTACAAGAAGATCCGCGCCCACGCGACCACGCGCGAGCTGTACGCCAAGCAGCTGGTCGACGAGAACGTGATCACCCAGGCCGAGGGCGACCAGATCACCCAGGACTTCATGAAGAAGCTGGAGGGTGAGTTCGAGGCGTCCAGCACCTACAAGCCGAACAAGGCCGACTGGCTGGAAGGCAAGTGGGCCGGCCTGCAGGCGCAGGGTGCCAACTCCGCCCACCGCGGCGAAACCGGCGTGGACATCGACAAGCTGAAGCAGATCGGCTTCAAGCTCTGCGAGTACCCGAAGAACTTCGCGATCAACTCCAAGATCGCGCGCCAGCTGGAAGCCAAGAAGAAGACGCTCGAGTCTGGCGAAGGCATCGACTGGGCGACCGCCGAGGCGCTGGCCTACGCCACGCTGGTGGCCGAGGGCACCGGCGTCCGCCTGTCGGGCCAGGATTCCGGCCGCGGCACCTTCTCGCACCGCCATGCGGTGATGTACGACCAGAACACCGAAGAGAAGTACGTCCCGCTCTGCCACGTCAGCCCGGATCAGGCGACCTTCGAGGTCCATGACAGCCCGCTGTCGGAAGCCGCCGTCGTCGGTTACGAATACGGCTATTCGCTGGCCGAGCCGCACAATCTGGTGCTGTGGGAGGCGCAGTTCGGCGACTTCGCCAACACCGCGCAGACCATCATCGACCAGTTCATCTCGTCGGGCGAGTCCAAGTGGCTGCGCATGTCCGGCCTGGTGATGCTGCTGCCGCACGGCTACGAGGGCCAGGGTCCGGAACACTCGTCCGCCCGTCCGGAACGCTTCCTGCAGATGTGCGCCGAGGACAACTGGCAGATCTGCAACGTGACGACGCCGGCCAACCTGTTCCACGTCTTCCGCCGCCAGATCCGCCGCAGCTTCCGCAAGCCGCTGGTCCTGTTCACGCCGAAGTCGCTGCTGCGCCACAAGCTGTGCATCTCCGACCTGTCGGAGATGGGGCCGGGCAGCACGTTCCACCGCGTGCTGGGCGAGACCGCCAACGATCTGGCCGCCAACGACAAGATCCGCCGCATCGTGGTGTGCTCCGGCAAGGTCTATTACGACCTGCTGCAGGAGCGCATGAGCCGCGGCATCAAGGACGTGGTCATCCTGCGCCTGGAACAGCTCTACCCGTTCCCGAAGGACGCTCTGGCGGCCGAGTTCGCCAAGTATCCGAACGCCGAGCTGGTCTGGTGCCAGGAAGAGCCGGAGAACCAGGGCGCCTGGTTCTTCGCCGACCGCCGCCTGGAAGCCGTGCTGAAGGACGTCGGCCACAAGGCCGGCCGCCCGTCCTATGTCGGCCGCCCGGCCACCGCCTCGCCGGCGACCGGCCTGCTGAAGCGTCACAACCAGGAGCAGGCCAAGCTCCTGGACGAAGCCCTGACGGTCCGCTGACCATCACCCAAGCGAACAAGAAGACGAACGAGGATAAAGAATGGCTACCGACATCAAGGTCCCCACGCTGGGTGAGTCCGTCTCCGAGGCGACGGTCGCCCGCTGGCTGAAGAAGGCCGGCGAGGCCGTCGCCATGGACGAGGCGCTGGTCGAGCTGGAGACCGACAAGGTCACGCTTGAGGTGAATGCGTCGGCCGCCGGCGTGCTGGCCGAGATCGTCGCTCCGGAAGGCGCGAACGTCGAGGTCGGCGCCCTGCTGGGCGTCATCAACGAGGGCGCCAGCGCCGGCGCCGCTCCGGCTGCTGCGGCCGCTGCCCCGGCACCCGCCGCTGCTCCGGCTCCGGCCGCCGCCCCGGCCCCGGCCGCCGCCGCCACTGCTCCGGGCAATCTGGCCGCTTCCGGCCCGGCCGCCCGCAAGCTGGCGGACGAGAAGGGCATCGACGGCTCGTCCATCGCCGGTTCGGGCAAGGATGGCCGTGTGACCAAGGGCGACGTGCTGGCCGCCCCGGCCGCCAAGCCGGCCGCTCCGGCCGCGGCTCCGGCGCCGAAGATGGTGTGGGCCGCCGGCACCCAGGGCGACCGTCCGCGGGCCGCGCAGGAAGAGCGCGTCCGCATGACCCGCCTGCGCCAGCGCATCGCCGAGCGTCTGAAGGAGGCCCAGAACAGCGCCGCCATGCTGACCACCTTCAACGAGGTGGACATGTCGGCGGCGATCGCCCTGCGCGCCGAGTACAAGGACTATTTCGAAAAGCGCCACAAGGTGCGGCTCGGCTTCATGTCCTTCTTCGTCAAGGCCGCCGTCCAGGCCCTGAAGGAGATCCCGGCCGTCAACGCCGAGATCGACGGCACCGACATAGTCTACAAGAACTACTATGACATCGGCGTCGCCGTCGGCACGCCGCAGGGTCTGGTGGTTCCGGTCGTCCGCGATGCCGACAAGCTGGACTTCGCCGGCGTCGAGGGCACCATCGCCGCCCTCGGCAAGAAGGGCCGCGACGGCAAGCTGTCGATGGACGAGCTGACCGGCGGCACCTTCACCATCTCCAACGGTGGCGTCTACGGCTCGCTGATGTCGACCCCGATCATCAACCCGCCGCAGTCGGCCATCCTCGGCATGCACAAGACGATGGACCGCGCGGTCGTCGTCGGCGGCAAGATCGAGGTCCGCCCGATGATGTATCTGGCGCTGTCCTACGACCACCGCATCATCGACGGCAAGGAAGCGGTCACCTTCCTCGTCCGCATCAAGGAGCTGATCGAGGATCCGCGCCGCCTGCTGCTGGACGTCTGATCCGGAAGAACGGGTTCAATGACGCAAGGAAGGGCGCCGCGAGGCGCCCTTTTCTTTTGCCCATCCGACCGGAACCGCACTTACAACCAAAACAAAATCACAAATGCCGATAACAATCGCTCCGGTTCGTTGACAGCCCCTGCGTGCCGGTATTGTCTCGGCTTCCCGTTTACGACGAAGGGCGCCATCATGCCGGTCAATATCCTCGATCTGGCCGTTGCCGCGAACACCGTCTACAATTTCCAGAAGGGCCGCGGCAACGACGCCGCCGCCTTCAACAAGGCGGACGGGGCACGGCGGTCTCCGCCCGGCTTCCAGGTGATCTTTACCCATGAAGATATCGACGTTGGCTTCTTTGGCGCCGTCTATCAGGAAAAGCACTCCGACCAGTACATCATCGCCTATCGCGGCACGGCGGTCGGCAGCAGCACGTCGGGCCAGATGGCCGGCACCAAGAACCTGAAGACGGACATCGCGCTCTACACCATCGAAAGCCTGCCCGCCGGCATCCGTGCCGCCCATCTTCTGCTGGAACAGGCGAAGATGCTGCTGGGCGCCGCCCGTCCGATCCTGTGCGGCCATTCGCTGGGCGGCGCCATCGCCACCATCGTCGCGGTCGAGACCGCGCTGCCCTGCTGCGCCTTCAATGCGCCGACGGTGTCGAAGATGGTGCGCGGCGGCATCATCCACGGCCCCTATGTCCGGGTGCCCACCGAAGATCTGGCGTCCATCGAAAAGCAGATCATCAACTTCAACCTGCAATGGGACCCGATCAGCAAATCGTCGAAGGCGGTCGGCAAGGTGATCAAGCTGCCGGCGACCCTGTCCACCGGCGGCCATTCGCAGGACAAGGTGGTCGCCAACATCAAGTCCAGCAAATACGCGTCGATGCCCTTCTTCAGTCTGGTCGGGTGATCCGGTCAGGCGAAGGAAATGCTCTGCACGACGAATTCCTGAACCCGGTAATCGATGGTCGACCCGTCCCGCTTCACGAAATGGCGGTACCGGTCGACCAGCCCGGTGAACAGGTCGGCGGCGCTGCCGCTCGATGCCCTGAACTCGCCGAAATTGGGATCGAAGAAATACAGGTGCGATCCCAAACCGAAGGCCTTGCCGCCGGACTTGTAACAGCAGGTCGCATGCGCCGCCCCCCGCTGTTCGAAATTCATGCTGACGATGTGATAGGTGTGGGGGCTGGCGGTGGCGATCGAGATCGCCTTCATCACCTCCTTGACGCTGTCTGAGTCGGTCGCGTCCATCCACTCCGTCCTGGTCGATCCGATCTTCAATCCGGCATGGCTCATCGCCTGATTGCGGGCGCCCAACTGGCCCGACGACAGGTCGAGATCGAAAAACAACTCGGCGCCATAGAGGCGCTGCTTGATGCTGGCATGCAGGATCGTGCTGTCCTGGTCGATGAAGGCGATGCGCTTCTGCGGCGTCTCGCCCTTGTTGGCCCGGTGGCGCCGGATCCATTCCAAGGTAAGGCCGAAGCAAATCCCGCCATTCACCTCGTGATCGTCCGGGAACAGCCGCTGGATCGGCAGGCGCTGCTTGAAAGGCGCCACGCAATAGCTGTCGAAAGCGGCCATTTCCAATCCTTCTGTTGGCGGCGGAACGACGATCTTCGCCGCCCGGCGGGCTCCGTCGCCGGGATCCTATGCCGATAACTGTAGGTACACAATCGATTGCGCCACCGCCGGCGTTCTGTCGATTCCGGATTCCGGTCCCCCCTCTCGGAGTGGCTGTCTGTTCGCCACAATGACAGTTTGCCTCGCGCTCAAATTCTCTTGCATGGTCGATGGTATCTGGTATACCGTATCGATAATGTCAGTGCGGCACGCTTTACGGGCCACCGCCGCACCGGCTCCCCCGGCGCCCAATCCAAGAGGGGGCGAGCGCCAAGGAGATCGACATGGAACAGACAGCAGCAGCGGGTTCGCCCGCGGTTGTGGATTGCGAACAGTTGGTGGCGGTGATCGGCGACGCCGTCATCGTGTCCGACCCGACCGGCGCCATCATCCTGTGGAATGCGGCGGCGGAACGGATGTTCGGCTTCACCGCCGACGAGGCGATGGGCAAGTCGCTCGACATCATCATTCCCGAACGCCAGCGCCAGCGTCATTGGGACGGCTACGAAAAGACCATGGCCACCGGCGAGACCCGCTACGGCCATGACCTGCTGCGGGTTCCGGCGGTCCACAAGGACGGGCACAGCCTGTCGATCGCCTTCACCGTCGCGCTTTTGCGCGGGACCGACGGAGGGGTGTCCGGGATCGTCGCCGTGGTGCGGGACGAAACCGCCCGCTGGACCGAAGAACGGAAACTGCGCCGCCGCCTCACCGAACTCGAAGCGGCGGCCGGCTGACGGCGCCCTGCGGCGATCATCGAATTCCGGCCGGCGGCGACCTCGACGCCCCCCGATCTCCGGGCGTGGGCCGGCCGGGCAGAAGAGCAAGTCCAAGAGACAATCTGAAACTACGTGAAAAAAGGGAGTGTTGCAGTCATGACCAAGCCGCTTGAAGGCATTAAGATCATCGACTTCACCCATGTGCAGGCCGGCCCCGCCTGCACCCAGCTTCTGGCCTGGTACGGCGCGGACGTGATCAAGGTCGAACGTCCGGGCGCCGGCGACGTCACCCGCAACCAGCTGCGTGACATCCCGGACGCCGACGCGCTCTATTTCACGATGCTCAACAGCAACAAGCGCTCCCTGACGCTGGACACCAAGACCGCCGAAGGCAAGGAAGTCCTGACCCGTCTGATCCGCGAATCCGACGTGCTGGTGGAGAATTTCGGCCCCGGCGCGCTCGACCGCATGGGCTTCAGCTGGGACAAGATCCGCGAACTGAACCCCGGCATGATCGTCGCCTCGGTCAAGGGCTTCAGCGACGGCCACCATTACCAGGACCTGAAGGTCTATGAGAACGTCGCCCAGTGCGCCGGCGGCGCCGCGTCGACCACCGGCTTCTGGGATGGCCCGCCGACCGTGTCCGCCGCCGCTCTCGGCGACAGCAACACCGGCATGCACCTCGCCATCGGCATCCTGACCGCCCTGATGGCCCGCACCAAGACCGGCAAGGGCCAGAAGGTCGCCGTGTCGATGCAGGACAGCGTGCTGAACCTCTGCCGCGTCAAGCTGCGCGACCAGCAGCGCCTCGACCGCGTCGGCTATCTGGAGGAATACCCGCAGTACCCGCACGGCAAGTTCACCGACGTGGTTCCGCGCGGCGGCAATGCCGGCGGCGGCGGCCAGCCGGGCTGGGTGCTGAAGTGCAAGGGCTGGGAGACCGATCCCAACGCCTACATCTACTTCACCATCCAGGGCCATGCCTGGGCGCCGATCTGCAAGGCTCTCGGCCGCGAGGAGTGGATCGACGACCCGGCCTACAACACCGCCGAGGCGCGCCAGGACAAGATCTTCGACATCTTCGCGGTGATCGAGGATTGGCTGAAGGACAAGACCAAGTTCGAGGCCGTCGACATCCTGCGCAAGTTCGACATCCCGTGCTCGCCGGTCCTGTCGATGAAGGAGATCGCCAACGACCCGTCGCTGCGCGCCAGCGGCACGGTCGTCGAGGTCGACCACAAGGTGCGCGGCAAGTACCTGACCGTCGGCAGCCCGATCAAGTTCTCCGACATGAAGGTCGAGGTCACCGGCTCCCCGCTGCTCGGCGAGCACACCGACGAGGTCCTGGCCCAGCTCGGCTACAACAAGGACCAGATCGCCGCCATGCACGAAGCCAAGGTGGTCTGAGGCAGGGGGGGCTGAGGCAGGGTGGTCTGAGGCAAGTCGCACTTGCCCCCACCCTAACCCTCCCCCGCTCCGCAGGGGAGGGAACTCCGCCGCTTCCCCAATCAGCACTTAATCCCCTCCCCCGCCCAGCGGGGTAGGGTCGGGGTGGGGGCAAATCAGCAGCCACCTCGCACAAACGACAACGGCGCCCCACCCGGGCGCCGTTTTCTTTCGCATCCACCCCCGACCGTCACGCCTTCCCGCCGCGCTCCAGATCGTCCAGGATTTCCCCGGCGCGGCTGGTCAAGGTGTGGGCCAGCCGGTCGTAACGCCCGTTGCCGGTCATGCGGGCGCGCCGGGCGGCTTCCGCACCGAGCTGGGCCAGTTCAAGGGCCATTTTGCGATAGTCCGGAACGGCGGTCCACGCCGCGTCCGCCGCGACACGAGCCGTCGGATGATCTTTTGAAGCCACAAACCACCCCATCCGTCGATGCCGGTGAAGGGTCCAATCCTGACACGGCAGGGATCAGGAACCAACTGACGCTTACGGCAGCAGCAGCGCAGCCTTTGGGTGTGTCCGCACCCGACCGAACCGGATAGGACTCCGCCGGACGCCGCACCCCGCTCAGTCGATCAGCAAATCCAGCGTCGAGCGGACCACCTGCACGATCTCCCCGCCATAGGGCGAGCTGGCCTGGCCGCGGGCGTTGACGATGATCGACAGCTCATGCTCCGTCGTCGGAGCGAAGCGGGCGATCTCCTGCACCAGATCATCGGCCAGGATGGCGTCGCGCGTCACGCCGGCCTGGGTGGCGGCCTTGTCGCGCCAGCCGTTCAGCGCGGCGGCGATGGCCGCCTCGATCTGCTGCGACTCCTCCTTGCGGCGGAGGTCGGTGAACAGCACCAGCACCCGCCACGCGCCGTCGGCATAGGCGGTCTCGATGCGCTGGACCTCGACCGTCCGCAGGAAGGCGGACAGCTGCACCTGCGCCTCTTCGGCGGCGGCGTCGGGAATGGTGAAGGTGCGGATCTCGGTGCTCATCGCCCAACCTTGCTGAAAGGCTTCGCTGGATGGAGGGAGCCTACACAGAAACGGCGCGTTCGGCAAACCGGGACCCTGCCACGGGGGTGTTCCGGGGCCTTGGGGATACCCCCAATTTCCAGGTGTCGATTCTCCTCCCCCGCGCGTTGTGGGAGTAGCCGCAGCACGCCTGGAGACGCCCGATGTCCCATCTTGAGCCGCAGGAGCCGAAACAGGACCTCCCCCCCGTCCCTCCGCATGCCGAGGAGACGATTTCCGACTCGACACCGCGCCGCGGCCGGCGGCGCTGGTGGATGCTGGGGACCGGGCTGCTGCTGGCGCCGCTGGCGCTGGGCGGGCTGGCGATGCTGGCTGTCCTGTGGGCCGGCTCGATGCTCTACGACCAGCCCTTCGCCTGGTACAACCTGAACCGCATCAACGCCATGGCCGACCGGGTGGCGCGCAATCCCGATTCGGTGATGGTGGTGGCGCTCGGCGACACCATGCTGCGCGACGCCACGCTGGACGAGCGCGGCATGACGAAGATCGCCGCCGAGCGTGGTGTGCCCAATCTGGAGTTCCTGCGCATCGTCCACCGGCAGGCCCAGTTCGCCGATTTCGAGCCGCTGCTCGACCGGCTGATCGCCGTCAAGCCGACGCTGATCCTGCTCGACCGCAACCTGTTGACCGCCAGCCGCGATCCGCTCGACGAGCTGCAACGCTACGGCAACGGCCTGCTGCGCCTCTATCGCGGCCAGACCTATGTGCAGGATCAGGTGGCGCTGCAATACCGGCGCGGCTGCGGCCCGACGCCGTCGGCCTGGCTGACCGGCGGGTCGCCCGGCGCCGTCGACGGCTCCACCGCCACCGCGCGGCAGGTGCGCGCCTTCATCGACCGCGCCTGGGCCGCCGGCATCCGCGTCGCCCTGATCGAGGTGCACAGCCGCCCCGCCGCCCCGCGCTCCACCGGCCTGATCGCCACCGCGTCCGCCGCCGAGCCGTCCGCTGCGCCCTCTGCTGCGCCCTCCGGCATCAACCTGCCGCTGTGGAACTACGATGACGAGGACGCCATCCCCGCCACCGCCTGCGGTCAGGCCAGCACCGACGGGCGCAGCGCCTTCTCCGCCTGGCTGACCGGCGGCATCGCCGGGGCGGTGGCCGGCGCACAGCCCGACCGCATGCCGGGCCGCGCCATGGTGACCGAAGCCGCCGCGCTGCCGTGATTGCCGCCCCCAAATGACGCAGTGCACCCGTCTCCGTTCTTTCCGCCTTCCGGTTAAACCACTTTTTGTTTATGGTTTTGCCGTCGGGCGAGTCGCAACAGGAGACGGATGCATGGCTTCCATCATGATCAAGAAGGCCGGCGAAGGGCTGGTCTCGCAGGCTCACCGCAACGCCGACGTCGGCCCGACCAGCGGCAGCTCGGTCGTCTATGAAATCCAGAATGTGCCGGGCGACGTCACCGTCGACGACGTGATCGCCGCCTTCAAGACCTACCAGCCGGCCGACAAGGTGTACGAGATCGACTGGTCCGCCCTGTCAAAGTAACCAGGGGAGGGGGCCGCCAACGCCCCCTTCCTCGCACACCAGCTTACTGCTGCAGCGCCGGATAGCGCTTGGCCCACACCTCCAGCTGGGCGACATGCTCGGCCTCTTCGGCGGCGAACTCCTCGGCCATCATGCGGACTTCCTGATCGGTGGTGGTCTTCGCCACCTCGGCGTAGAAGGCCTGCCCGCGCTTTTCGCTCTCCAGCGCCAGTTCCAGCGCGTACTCCACCGTCATCAGATAGTGCGAGCCCTCCATCGAGGCCGCTTCCGGGCTGTCGCCGTCCGGCCACTGGAAGTCTTCCGGCGCAAGGTCGGGGATCTTGCGGAAGCCCGACCGTTCCCGCGCCTCGGCCAGATGCATGCGCGAGAATTTCGCCATCTGGCCGAAGAAGGCCGCGACCTCCTGGTTGCCATAGGTCTTCATCGCTTCCGACAGATCGGCGAAGCGGTTGGCGGCGTCCTCTTCCAGCGCGCAGGCGTGGGCGAGGAACAGGGCGGCGTCGTGGATTTCGGTCATGGATCCCTTTGATAAGCGAATAAGCCCGACGACCCCAAAACCATACATTTTTTGCGGCCATCGGTCGCGGCCCCCGTCCCCCTCCCCCGCCCCTGCGACCTTTTGGCGCGCGCCGTGCCCGTCGCCTCCCGAAAACCATTGCCTTTCGCACCGGTTCGCGGCAGCAGACTCCCCCTCATGAGCAAGCCCGCCTTCCCCGCCCTGCCAATCGATCCCGTCCTGCCCGCCCTGTTGGAGGCGCTGGACAGCCGCGGCACCGCAGTCCTCCAGGCACCGCCCGGCGCCGGCAAGACCACGCGGGTGCCGCTGGCCCTGCTCGACGCGGCGTGGCTGAAGGGCCGCAAGATCCTGGTGCTGGAGCCGCGGCGCCTCGCCGCCCGCGCCGCCGCCCGCCGGATGGCGTCGATGCTGGGGGAGGCGGTGGGCGAGACCGTCGGCTACCGCGTGCGCCTCGACACCAAGATCGGCCCGAAGACCCGGATCGAGGTGGTGACCGACGGCCTGTTCCTGCGCCAACTGCAGGAGGACCCGGAGCTTCCCGCCGTCGGCGCCGTCCTGTTCGACGAGTTCCACGAGCGCGGCATCGACAGCGACCTCGCCCTTGCCCTGGTGCAGGAGGCGCGCGGGGCGCTGCGCGACGACCTGCGCCTTGTCGTCATGTCGGCGACGCTCGACGCCGCCCCGGTCGCCACCCTGCTGGCCGACGCGGACGGCCCCGCCGCGATGGTGACCAGCGAGGGCCGCGCCTACCCCGTCGAGACCCACCACCTCGACGCGCCGACCCAAGGCACCCGCATAGAGGACGCCGTCGCCGCCGCCGTCCGCCGCGCCCTGCGCGAGGAGCCCGGCAACGCCCTGGTCTTCCTGCCCGGCGTCGGCGAGATCCGCCGCGTCCAATCCCTGCTCGACCAGTCCGACCTCGGCCCGAACACCGTCATCGCCCCGCTCTATGGCGACCTGTCGGCCGAGGCGCAGGACCGGGCCATCGCCCCCACCCCGCCCGGCCAGCGCAGGATCGTGCTGGCGACCTCCATCGCCGAGACCAGCCTGACCATTGAGGGCATCCGCATCGTGGTGGACAGCGGGCTGATGCGGGTTCCGCGTTTCGACCCGCGCGGCGGCATGACCCGTCTGGCGACGGTGAAGGTCAGCCAGGCGTCGGCCGAGCAGCGCCGCGGCCGCGCCGGCCGTCTGGAGCCCGGCGTCTGTTACCGCCTGTGGCCGGAGGCGACGCACAAGGCGCTGGCCCCCTTCACCACGCCGGAGATCGCCGACGCCGACCTCGCCCCGCTGGCGCTGGAGCTTGCGGTGTGGGGAGTCTCCGACCCCGCCAGCCTGTCCTGGCTCGACCAGCCGCCGACCGCGGCGATGGCCCAGGCGCGCGAGCTGCTGACCGGCCTCGGCGCACTCGACAAGTCCGGTGCCATCACCCCGCACGGCCGCCGCATGGCCGGCTTCGGCGTGCATCCGCGTCTGGCCCACATGATGTTGGCCGGCAAGGCGATGGGCCAGGGCGCGCTCGCCTGTCTGGTCGCGGCCCTGCTCGGCGAGCGCGACATCGTCCGCAGCCAGCCCGGCTTCCGCGACGCCGACCTGCGCCTGCGCGTCGACCTGCTGCGCGGCGAGGAGCGCGGCGGCCAGGGTGCGGCGCGCGGCCTCAGCGTCGACCGCGGCGGGGCGCAGCAGGCGGTGAAGCAGGCGCGGCAGTGGCGCCGCCAGCTTGGCGTGCGCGACGACGACGCGATGGACTCGCATGCTGTCGGCATTCTGGTGGCGCTCGCCTATCCCGACCGCATCGGCCAACGCCGGCCCGGCGGCCAGCCCGGCGGGGTGGCGGCGCAGTATCGCCTGTCGGGTGGGCGCGGCGCCTATTTCCAGGATGCCGAGCCGCTGTCGGCCGAGGAGTGGCTCGCCATCGCCAACCTCGACGGCGCCGCCCGCGAATCGCGCATCTTCCTGGCCGCCCCGGTCACGCTGGCCGACCTGGAGGAGAGCTTCGCCGACGACATCCGCAGCGAGACCATCGTCGCCTGGGACGCGCGCGAACAGATGGTGCTGGCGCGCCGCCGCCGCATGCTGTTCGCCCTGATCCTGAAGGACGAGAAGCTGGCCAAGCCGCCGGCCGACGCGATGACCGCCGCGATGATCGAGGGCATCCGCGCGCTGGGTCCCGCCTGCCTGCCCTGGACCGACGAGCTGCGCAAATGGCGCACCCGCGTGATGTTCCTGCGCGCGCGGGAGGGCGACGTCTGGCCCGACCTGTCCGACGCGGCCCTGATGGACGGTCTGGAGGAGTGGCTGGCCCCCTTCCTCGACGGCGTGTCGCGCCGCGCCCATCTGGAGCGCATCGACCTGTCGAGCGCCCTGCGCGCCCTGCTGCCCTGGGAGTTGCGGACCCGCCTGGACGCCGAGGCCCCGACCCATGTCGAGGTGCCGAGCGGCTCCCGCATCCCCATCGACTATGACGGCGAGGAGCCGGTGCTGGCGGTTCGCCTGCAGGAGATGTTCGGCCTGGCCGAGACCCCGCGCATCGCCGGCGGCCGGGTTCCGCTTCTGCTGCACCTTCTGTCCCCCGCCCGCCGCCCGGTCCAGGTCACCCGCGACCTCGCGAGCTTCTGGGCCAACGCCTACAAGGCGGTGAAGGCGGATTTGAAGGGCCAGTACCCGAAACACTACTGGCCCGACAACCCGCTGGAAGCCGAGCCGACCGCCAGGGCGAAGCCGAGGGGGCGGTAACGCCCCGCCCCCTCCCCTCCCCTCCGCAAACTTCCCCTCTCCCCCCTGGGGAGAGGGTCAGGGTGAGGGGGCCGCAAAGGCGCCAGCCTTTGCCAGGGGATTGCGAAGGGGCAGCATGCCCCTTGGCGGCGCGCCAAAGCGCGCCCGACCACCCCCCAACTCCGTCACCCGTGGCGATAATCACCCTCTCCCGCCCCGGGAGAGGGCGGGGACCCGCGCCAAAGGCGTGGGGAGGGTGAGGGGTGAGGCAAGAATTCAGAACCGCATGGTCCCTGCACGTCCCCAACCAAAGCCGGGCGCAAATGCGGTAGCCGCATCCCCTCGCCAAGCGCATATTAGAGACGCCTCTCCGGCCACCACCCCGAAGACAGCGAGCACACCAGAGAGCCCGACCATGCGGACCTTGCATGATTTGCGCGACGAGATGCTGGCGGTCGCCCAGGGCACCCGCCCGGTTCCCCCGGTGCGGTCCGTGAAGGATGGCGAGTCGGTCTCCGGCCTTCTCGGCGTGCTGACCCCGGCCAACCGGGCGTTGATGCACCTGATCGCCACCGAACGCCCGGAGACGGTCTCCCGCCTCGCCCAACTCGCCAACCGCGCCCAGCCCAACGTCTCTCGCGCTCTGCAAGACTTGGCCGAGCACGGTCTTGTGCGACTCGTCCGCGACGGCATGAGCATCCGACCGGAACTGGTCACCCGCAACCTGACGAACTTCCGAGTCAGCGCTTGCGAAGATATAGCTTCAAGCGATCCGGCAGAGAATGACGGCGCAGCACCGGTCCATAGCAAAAACATCAATGGGTAAGGTTAATTTCCCCACAGAATTGCGCCCGCCGGCAGCCAACAGCAATGCAGTTGATCTGCTCCGCAACATAATCTACCATGGTGAGGTAGCCTAAAGACTCTGCAAACTGCCTTGAGGCGGACACCATGGATATCGCTGACTGGATCAGCTTCGGGCAAGTTTCTGCCGAAAGGGACGAGAACCTCTCACGATATTTCTTTGACAATGGCGTTCTTCAATCGGTGGTAGATACTCGCCATTCATTTCTGGTGCTTGGCCGAAAAGGCGCCGGGAAAACTGCCGTATTTCAGCATCTATCTGACAATGCGAAAAAATATATTCAGCCTGATGATCTTAGCATAACTCTATCACTCCAAGATTATAATTGGAACGTTCACTCTTTGCTTTGCGCTGACGGCAAGGCTTCATCACTAGCTTACGTTCAATCTTGGAAATACATTATATATCTAGTTGCCATAAAAGCTTTGATTGAGGCCGATTTCGGAAATCCGAAACTGAAATCTAGCAAAAAGCTTATAGAGCGAATCTACACATCTCCAAACCCAAGCTTAGGACAGCTGATTGGTCAAAAGTTTCTTCAACTTAGCAAGTTAAAGCTCCCAGCTGGCAGCTTGGATCTTGAGGGAGATGCACTTGATAGCATTTCTGCTTCAGGAGGAGAAATTGAGTTTTCTGACATCCAGCAAAACCAGTCACTGCAAAGCGCACTAAATAAGTCAATTGAACGAATTTCAGAGATTTTCGAAGCAACCTTAATCGATGTACTTGGGGGGTCATCGCGCATTTTTGTTTCGTTTGATAGAATAGACGAAGCTTGGGATACTGCTTCGTTCGAGTCAAGCCAGAGAATCATTGCGGGGCTTATTGGAGCATCAGAGTATATTTCACAAAAGTTTAGAGGATCTCTGAGGCCCATTGTTTTTCTTAGAGAAGACATATTTGATACTTTAGACATAAACGATAAAAATAAGCTTAGATCAGATTGCGGAAAGCTTCTTGCTTGGTCTAAGGACGGTCTGTCGCGGCTTATATTGGAGCGCGTGAACTTTTTTGCTCGCAAAGCCTCGAAAGCAGAATTATCTCGCATCGAAGATTTATTTGATAGAGACCAGATGAGGCAGCAGCGATCTCCATTCGATTATGTAATGTTGAGAACCATGCTCCGCCCTCGTGACTTTATCAAGTACTTTGAATTGATTAAGCAGGATATGTGGGATCGTAAGGAGAATCCTCTAGAGCCTGAGTCAGTCAACCCAGAGCGGCTTGAATGTGAATCAATATATAGCTCTGAGGCAGCATATTCTGAATGGTTAGTTGAAGAACTGAGAGATGAATGGCGCGTTCAATTTCCAAGAATAAATGAGATAATATCGGCAATACAGAATAATGGGAGAACCACATTCACTCAGGAAGAGTTTTCTGACTCTCTGAGAAGGAGTGCTATTGACATAAATCCACCAGAAATAATGCAAAACCTCAAGTTTATGTTTGACAACTCGATCATCGGTTTTCGCGTCGGGAACTCTCAACAGTGGAAGTTTAAATGCTTCTTCAAATCCCAGGGGTTCGTGGATGCAACCTTATACAAGATTCACGACGGCCTACATCGCGGACTAAACCTGAAAGAATCGAGATCTACATCTAATAGAGATTGCGAGTGATTTTGGGAAATTTTATCAACTTTACATATAAGTTTTAATTCCATTGCTCATTATTTCTATCGTTATGCAAGTCTTTTGGGGGGATGAAATGGCGTTAGATAGAATTCATCTTAGAAAGTTATTAGCGATAATGTTCCTTAACGCTAACAAGCAGAGGGCTTATATCTTAGAAGATATTCGTGATGAGAAAGCTCGTGACGAAGGTCGCGCATCTTCTGGTGGAGATTTCTACGCACCCTTTTGGTCAGATGCTAGATCACATGTGTTTGGATCAGCTGACCTTCATCAAATGGTTAACGAAAGGATTGCGGCAAATTACAGGCGGAGAAATCTTTACCCTCTTCTTCGAGATGGTTTCCTAACTTGGTGGAGCAATCGACGGCGCTGGACCAATGAACCATTTCGTCCTGGTCCAACTTTGAAAAGCCAATTCTTTTTCCCCAGCCTATCTGCAACGGTGAAAGTTGAAAACTTCCTATCGGTTCGGGACGGCCTTAATGCTGAGTACGCTGTTTACCCCTATTTTTCACCTGATCCAGTATTGAATGATGAAGCTGCCCGTCTCGGGCTATGGCTAATTACGATGGCTATGCCATCGGTGCCATCTGATCAGATACGGATTCTCGACGTTATAAGGGGACAGAGTTTCTCACTTGATCGCTATCCGTTAAATGGTAACGAGGGAGCGATGTTTTCGCTCAGATATGAAAGATTGCTAGAATATCGCATGAGGTTATCAGCAGAACGTGATTGAGCGTGTTTCAAAGACATATGTAAAATCGCTGACGCTTGGCACATTGCACAGAACCATCCCAGACACTTGCTCTGGCGGCAAGCGACCACGCCTTTCCCATGCCCCCTTACCACCAACCGCCATCCATGATAGGACTATAAGCCTCAACCGCCCGAGGAGTGTCCTGCATGCATCGCCCCTGGTGCCACGCCCTCTTGCGCCCTTCCTCCCGCGCACCCGCCCCGCCGGATGGAACAGTGAACAGCCCCCGGAAAACTGTTCCAACCTGTTCCAAACGTTCCATCCGACCACCGCAGGCCGGGTCGGCCGCCCCGGATGGAACAGTGAACAGTCCGCCGAAACCTGTTCCACGATGTTCCACCCACCCAACTCCGCCCCCGAAACGAAACGGCCCCCTTCCCTTGCGGGAAGAGGGCCGAAGTCGTTTCAGCTACCCGAACCGGCTCAGTCGCGCTTGACCGTGTCGCTGTTCAGCGCGGCCTGGGCGGCGGCGAGGCGGGCGATCGGCACGCGGTAGGGCGAGCAGGAGACATAGGTCAGCCCGATCTTCTCGCAGAAGGAGATCGAGGCCGGGTCGCCGCCATGCTCGCCGCAGATGCCCAGCTTGATGTCCGGACGGACCTTGCGGCCGCGCTCGGTGGCGATCTCCACCAGTTCGCCGACGCCGGTGACGTCCAGCGACTGGAACGGGTCCTGCTCCAGGATGCCCTGGCGCTGGTACTCCGGCAGGAAGCTGCCGGCGTCGTCGCGCGACAGGCCCAGCGTGGTCTGGGTCAGGTCGTTGGTGCCGTAGCTGAAGAACTCCGCCGACTCGGCGATCTCGCCGGCCTTCAGGGCCGCGCGCGGGATCTCGATCATCGTGCCGGTCAGATACTCCACCGTCACGCCGGTCTCGGCCTTCACCTGCTCGGCGGCGCGGTCGATCACCGCCTTGAGGATGTCGAACTCCTTCTTGGTGATGATCAGCGGGATCATCACTTCGGGAATGACGGCCTCGCCGGTGGTCTTGGCGACCTCGGCGGCGGCGGCGAAGATGGCGCGGGCCTGCATCTCGTAGATCTCGGGGTACGAGATGCCCAGACGGCAGCCGCGATGGCCCAGCATCGGGTTCGCTTCATGCAGCTGGATGGTGCGGTGGCGAACCCGCAGCGGATCGGTGCCGGTGGCCTGGGCGACCTCCGCCATGTCCTCTTCGGTGTTCGGCAGGAACTCGTGCAGCGGCGGGTCGAGCAGGCGGATCGTCACCGGCAGGCCGGTCATGATCGTGAACAGATCGACGAAGTCCTTCTTCTGGAAGGGCTCCAGCTTGGCGAGCGCCTTGCGGCGGCCGGCCTCGTCCTCCGCCAGGATCATCTCGCGGACGGCCAGGATGCGCTCCGGGTCGAAGAACATGTGCTCGGTGCGCGACAGGCCGATGCCCTCGGCGCCGAACTTCCGCGCGGTGCGGGCGTCCAGCGGGGTTTCGGCATTGGCGCGGATCTTCATCCGACGGATGCCGTCGGCCCAGCCCATCAGGGTGGCGAAGTCGCCCGACAGCTCCGGCTGGATCGTCGGCACCTCGCCCAGCATCACCTCGCCGGTGGAGCCGTCGATGGTGACGATGTCGCCTTCCTTCACGGTGACGCCGCGGACGGCCATCTGCTTGGTCTTGTAGTCGATGCGCAGGTCGCCGGCGCCCGACACGCAGGCACGGCCCATGCCGCGGGCAACCACCGCCGCGTGGCTGGTCATGCCGCCGCGGCTGGTCAGGATGCCGCGGGCGGCGTGCATGCCGTGGATGTCCTCGGGCGAGGTCTCGATGCGGCAGAGGATCACCGACTCGCCCTTGCCGGCCATCTGCTCGGCCTCGTCGGCGGTGAAGACCACCTTGCCCGACGCGGCGCCGGGGGAGGCGGGCAGGCCCTTGGCGATGACCTTGCGGTCGGCCTTGGGGTCCAGCGTCGGGTGGAGGAGCTGGTCGAGCGAGGCCGGATCGATGCGGCGGACCGCCTCGTTCTGGTCGATGACGCCCTCGTTCGCCAGATCGACGGCGATCTTCAGCGCCGCCGGGGCGGTGCGCTTGCCGTTGCGGGTCTGCAGCATGAACAGCTTGTTCTGCTGGACCGTGAACTCGATGTCCTGCATGTCGCGGTAGTGCTTTTCCAGCTTGAGGCGGACCTCGTTCAGCTGGTTGAACACCTCCGGCATCACCTCTTCCATGGCGGGGAGGTCGGACTTGTTGGCGATCTTGCCGGCGATGGTCAGGTGCTGCGGCGTGCGGATGCCGGCGACGACGTCCTCACCCTGGGCGTTGACCAGATACTCGCCGTAGAAGGCATTCTCGCCGGTCGACGGGTTGCGGGTGAAGGCCACGCCGGTGGCGCAGTCGTTGCCCATGTTGCCGAAGACCATGCACTGCACGTTGACCGCGGTGCCCCAGTCGGCCGGGATGTCGTGCAGCTTGCGGTAGGTGATGGCGCGGGCGTTCATCCAGGAGCCGAAGACGGCGCCGATGGCGCCCCACAGCTGCTCCTGCACATCCTGCGGGAAGGGCCGGCCCAGTTCGCGCTCGACCGCCTTCTTGTAGTCCTCGATCACCGCCTGCCAATCCTCGGCCGACAGGTCGGTGTCGAGGTTGTAGGACTTGTCGCGCTTGTGGTTGTCGAGGATGTCCTCGAAATGGTGATGCTCAACGTCGAGCACGACGTTGGAGTACATCTGGATGAAGCGGCGATAGCTGTCGTAGGCGAAGCGGCCGTCACCCGACCGCTTGGCGAGACCGGCCGCGGTCGCGTCGTTCAGGCCCAGGTTCAAGACGGTGTCCATCATGCCGGGCATCGACGCGCGGGCGCCGGAGCGGACCGACACCAGCAGCGGATTGACCGGGTCGCCGAACTTGGCGTCCATCGCCTGTTCCAGCCGCGCGATGGCGGCGTTCACCTGCGCCGTCAGCTCCGGCGGATAGGAGCGGCCGTTGGCGTAGAAATAGGTGCACAGCTCGGTGGTGATCGTGAAGCCCGGCGGAACGGGCAGGCCAAGATTGGCCATCTCGGCCAGATTGGCGCCCTTGCCGCCCAGCAGGTTCTTCATATCGGCCCGTCCTTCGGTGGCACCGGCCCCGAAGCTGTAGACCCACTTGGATTCACCCTGGCTCGCCATCGCGGAATTCCTCTCGCCCCATGGTCGTCCGGCATGCGGGTGCTCCCCTTGTGCTCCACGGGCGATCCACCGGGCGGGTCTTTTCCGCTCAGCGAAACGCCGTGGTCAGTTTGCTTGACCGCACATGCCGCTGAGTGGACCTTCTATCGCCCCAAACGTTGGGACACAAGACAGTCGCGTGGTCTAGAACGGGATGACCTGCGCTTTGCCGGCAAAGGAGCGTTGCGACTATATCGTATTGCCGGTTCCCCATTACTCCGGCGGAACCGCATAAGCACCGATTCGAATGGTGAAATGCGGTCGAAGTACCCCGTAAATCCAAAGAAAAACGGGACCATTTCCACTGCAAATGTTTCAGATGCTGAAGCAGGCGTCGGCTGGACATTCGACCCAGTGCTTGCCCTCCCCCCTCAGCCAGTCAGCCAGCGCCGCCGCCGGCATCGGCCGGGCGAAGCGGTATCCCTGGCCGATGGCGCAACCCTCCGCCTCCAGCATGAGGTGCTGGGCCTCGCGCTCCACCCCCTCCGCGACGACGGTCAGGCCCAGCGCCTCGCCGATCTGGATGATGGCGCGCACCAGCGGCCGGTTGGCGGCGTCGATGTCCAGTTCCTTGACGAAGCTGCGGTCGATCTTCAGTTCGCCGACGGGGAAGCGCTTCAGGTAGCTCAAGGACGAGTAGCCGGTGCCGAAATCGTCGATCGACAGGGTGACGCCCAGCGCATGCAGGGCATCCAGCGCGTCATGGACGCCGACCTCCTCCGTCATCATCAGCCGCTCGGTGATCTCCAGCGTCAGGTCGTTGGCCGGGATGCCGTTGGCGGCCAGCGCGGCACGGACCTGATCCGGCAGGTCGCCGCGGGCGAAGCGGACGGCGGAGACGTTCACCGCCAGCCCCGGCACCGGCACCCCCGCCGCGCGCCAGCGGCCGAGCTGCGCCACCGAAGTCTGCAGCACCCAGCTGTCCAGCCGGTCGATCAGCCCGCATTCCTCGGCCAGCGGCACGAACTCCACCGGCGACACCGCGCCCCAGCGCGGGTGGGTCCAGCGGATCAGCGCCTCCACCCGATGCAGGCAATGCGGCTTCAGCCGGACCTGGGGCTGGTAATGCAGCTCGAACGGTGCCTCGTCATCCGGGCATCCGGCCTCCTGGCGGTCCAGCGCCTCGCGCAGAGCCGCCTCCATCTCCAGCCGGCGCACCGCCTGTTCGTTCATGTCGCGGCGGAAGAAATGACAGCGGTTGCGGCCGGCCTGCTTGGCCCGGTACATCGCCGCGTCGGCTTGGCGCAGCAGCGTGTCGAAATCCATGCCATCGTCGGGATGCACGGCGATGCCGATGCTGGCGGTCGGGGTCAGCGTCAGATCGGCGACCGTCAGCGGCACCGACAGGGTGGCCAGCACCCGTTCGGCCAGCAGGGACGCATGGGCGGCGTCGCAGCCCGGCAGCAATGCTACGAACTCGTCCCCGCCCAGCCGGGCCAGAGTGTCGCCCTCGATGAACAGTCGCTCCAGCCGGGTCGCCACCTCCACCAGCAGACGGTCGCCGACCGCATGGCCCAGCGAATCGTTGACGGTCTTGAAGCGGTCGATGTCCAGGAACATCAGCGTCACCGGCTGCCGCGTGCGTCCGGCCAGCGCCAGCGCCGCAGTGGCGCGGTCGGCCAGGAGCTGGCGGTTGGGCAGCCCGGTCAGCGTGTCGAAATAGGCCAGCCGGTTGATCTCCGCCCGCGCCCGGTCATGTTCGATGGCGAGCGCGCACAGATGCACGCAGGCCTCCACCAACCGGCGGTGAAAGGGGGCTGCAGGGCGGCGCTCGCGGTAATAGAGCGCGAAGCTGCCCAGCATGCGGGCGTCCCGCCCCTTGATCGGGTTGGACCAGCAGGCGGCCAGCCCATGGGCCAGCGGCACCTCGCGATAGGGTGCCCAGCGCGGGTCTTCGGCGATGTCGACGGACATCACCGCCTCGCCCCGGCTCATCGCGCTGCCGCAGCAGCCGACGTCCGGACCGATGGCCAGCCCGTCGATGGCGTTGGCATAGACGACGGGCAGCGATGGGGCGGCGGCGACCCGCATGCGGTTCTCGTCGTCACGCAGCATCACCGAACAGGCGACCTCCGGCGCGCAGGCCTCCACCTGCCGGCAGAGGAAATCCAGGACCTGCTTCAGCGACCGGCCGGCAGCCACCAGTTCCAGGACATTCTGTTGCAGGCGTGCCACCGCCTCCGCCCGTTCGCGCTCGTCGAAATCGCGCATCTCGCACAGAAGCAGAACGTCTTCGCCGTCGGTCAGATGCTGCCAGTGCAGATCGACCGGGACCGGATCGCGGCGAGGAACGCGCAAGGCAGCGGTGCCGGGCGGTGGATGGTCGTTTTCCTGCGCCCCATCCCACACCGCCTGCCAGTCACGGCCACCGAAATCGAGCAGGCCGGGCAGCGGGCGGCCGATCAGCGCATCCAGAGGGGCGCCGGCCAGCCGGGCGAAACCGGGATTGGCGCCGACGATGGTGCCGTCGGCCGATGTCCAGACCAAGGCCGCGCTCCATTGCGCAGCAGTCACCCGCAACAGGCGATCGGACGGCAGGCGGTCGTCCAGCGCGGTCCCGGCCGAATCCATGACCCCTGATCCCTCCGGACATGCTTCGGGAACGCCGCACCGGCGCCCCGGGGGAGTCAGCTAACATGAACACACGCGGCGCGGTCAAGGCCCCTCATCATCCGGCCATCCTGTTGCATCCACACGAGAATGGTTCCAAACAGCGCGCGGCGGTTTTGTTCGTGCACAAGCAAAAGGGAGGAAGCGGTTTCCCGCTCCCTCCCCTTCATCGTTCATCGTCCGGCTAGGCTCCCGGAGGAGCGCTCCCTGGAGGATCAGCTGCAGCCGGTGGTCGACCCGCAGCTGTCGCACTTCAGGCAGGTGCCGTTGCGGACCAGGGTCATGTTGCCGCATTCGCCGCAGGGATCGCCCTCGTACCCGCGGGCGCGGGCCTCGCGGATGCGGTCGAAGCGCTGGTCGCTGGTGCTGCCGCCATAGGCCGTGCCGGTGGCCGCGGTGGCAGCGACATGGCCCTGGGCGGTGGCGGCGGCGACCGCCGGGCTAGCCGCCATGGCAGCCTGGGCGGAAGCCTGGGTGCCGGCCGACGCGGTGACGCTCACGGCCGCCGTGTCGGTGCCGGTGGCGGCGAAGGCCGCCGCGGCGCTGGCGCGCTGGGTCTGGCCACCATGCAGGACGCGCAGGTTGTTGCGGACATAACCGGTCGATGCGATGCGGCGGACAATGTCCGACGGCTGCACCTGGGTATCCGGCAGGTCGCCCTGCTTGTCGCCGCTGCCCACGGTGAAGGGCACCAGATCCTCCGGCGTGGCATGCGCCAGATCGGTGCGGTTCAGGTAGGAGATGGCGATCTCGCGGAAGATGTAGTCGATGACCGACGTCGCCATCTTGATGGTGTCGTTGCCGGTCACCATGCCCGACGGCTCGAAGCGCGTGAAGGTGAAGGCCTCCACGAACTCCTCCAGCGGCACGCCATATTGCAGGCCGATCGACACCGCGATGGCGAAGTTGTTCATCAGCGACCGGAAGGCGGCGCCTTCCTTGTGCATGTCGATGAAGATCTCGCCCAGGCGGCCGTCCTCATACTCGCCGGTGCGCAGGTACACCTTGTGGCCGCCGACATTGGCCTTCTGGGTGTAGCCCTTGCGGCGGTGCGGCAGACGCTCACGCGAGCTGCTCTTCCGCTCCACCACCCGCTCGATCACCTTCTCGACGATCCGCTCGGTGAC
Source organism: Azospirillum sp. TSH20 (assembly GCF_003115935.1). NCBI lineage: Bacteria > Pseudomonadati > Pseudomonadota > Alphaproteobacteria > Rhodospirillales > Azospirillaceae > Azospirillum > Azospirillum sp. TSH20. The sequence continues at coordinate 20,153 of NZ_LGQU01000009.1, read as the reverse complement.
CATCTGGGCGCGGACGGCGGCCGGCGCCTCGATCATCGCCTCGACCGCCTCGCCATCCTCCTCGTCGTCGAGCAGGGCGGCCTGCAGCGGCTGGCTCAGCTTGGAGCCGTCGCGGTACAGCGCGTTCGCCTTCAGGCCCAGGCGCCAGGACATCAGGTAGGCGTCCTTGCACTCGTCGACCGTCGCCGTGTTCGGCATGTTGATGGTCTTGGAGATGGCGCCGGAGATGAAGGGCTGCGCCGCCGCCATCATCGTGATGTGCGATTCCCAGGACAGGAAGCGCTTGCCGATGCGGCCGCAGGGGTTGGCGCAGTCGAACACCGACAGGTGCTCTTCCCGAAGGAAGGGAGCGCCTTCCAGCGTCATGGCGCCGCAGCAGAAGGTGTTGGCCGCCTCGATCTGCGCCTTGGTGAAGCCGATGTGGCTCAGCAGGTCGAAGCCCGGGGCGTCCAGCGTCTCGGCCGGAATGCCCAGCGTCTGGGTGCAGAAGTCGGCGCCGATGGTCCAGCGGTTGAAGACGAACTTGATGTCGAAGGCGGTGGCGAGGTTGCCCTCGAGCCGCTCCAGCAGCTCGTCGGTGAAGCCCTTGGCCTTCAGCGCCTCGTGGTTCACGCCCGGGGCGTTCTTCAGCGTGCCGTGGCCGACGGCGTAGAGCGCGATCTCTTCGATCTGGTCCGGGGTATAGCCGAGCGTCTTCAGCGCCTCCGGCACCAGCCGGTTGACGATCTTGAAGTAGCCGCCGCCGGCCAGCTTCTTGAACTTGACCAGGGCGAAGTCGGGCTCGATGCCGGTGGTGTCGCAGTCCATCACCAGACCGATGGTGCCGGTCGGGGCGACCACGGTGGCCTGGGCGTTGCGGTAGCCGTGGGCCTCGCCCAGTTCCAGCGCCTCGTCCCACACGCGGACGGCGGCAAGAGCCAGCTCCTGGTCCGGGCAGAGGTCGGCGACGAAGGGCACCGGCTCGACCGCCAGCCCCTCATAACCGTTCATCTCGCCGTTGGCGGCGCGGCGATGGTTGCGGATGACCCGCAGCATGTGGTCGCGGTTGGCCTCGAAACCCGGGAAGGTGCCCAGTTCCTGCGCCATCTCGGCCGAGGTGGCATAGGCGACACCGGTCATGACGGCGGAGATGCCAGCGCAGTAGGCGCGGCCCTCGTCCGAGTCGTAGGACAGGCCCGACGCCATCAGCAGGCCGCCGAGGTTGGCGAAGCCCAGACCCAGCGTGCGGAACTCGTAGGAGAGCTGGGCGATTTCCTTCGACGGGAACTGCGCCATCAGCACGGAGATTTCCAGCACGATGGTCCACAGCCGGCAGGCATGCTCGAACGCCTCGACGTCGAAGGAGCCGTCCTTCAGACGGAACGACATCAGGTTCAGCGACGCCAGATTGCAGGCGGTGTCATCGAGGAACATGTACTCCGAGCACGGGTTCGAGGCGTTGATGCGCCCCGAGGCCGGGCAGGTGTGCCACTCGTTGATGGTGCTGTCGAACTGCACGCCCGGATCGGCGCAGGCCCAGGCGGCATAGCCGACCTTGTCCCACAGGTCGCGGGCGCGGACGGTCTTCACCACCTTGCCGTTGGTGCGGCCGATCAGATTCCAGTCGGCATCGTCCAGAACCGCCTGCACGAACTCGTTGGAAACGCGCACCGAGTTGTTGGAGTTCTGGCCCGAAACCGTTAGGTAGGCTTCCGAATCCCAGTCGGTGTTGTAGGTCTTGAACTCGATCGAGGTGAAACCCTGGCCGGCGAACTGGATCACGCGCTGGATGTAGTTCTCAGACACCTGATCCTTGCGGGCGGCGAGGATCGCCTTCTTGAGTTCCTTGTTCTCCTTCGGGTCCAAGCCCGACTGGGCGGCGGCCATCACCGCCGTCAGGTGCTTCTGGCAGATCTTGGAGCCGGTCACCAGCGCCGCGACCTTCTGCTCCTCGTTCACCTTCCAGTCGATGTAGCCTTCGATGTCCGGATGGTCCATGTCCACCGTGACCATCTTGGCCGCACGGCGGGTGGTGCCGCCCGACTTGATGGCGCCGGCCGCGCGGTCGCCGATCTTCAGGAAGCTCATCAGGCCCGACGACTTGCCGCCACCGGCCAGCTTCTCGCCCTCGCCGCGCAGCTTGGAGAAGTTGGAGCCGGTGCCCGAACCGTACTTGAACAGGCGGGCCTCACGCACCCACAGGTCCATGATGCCGCCCTCGTTGACGAGGTCGTCGGCGACGGACTGGATGAAGCAGGCGTGCGGCTGCGGGTGCTCGTAGGCCGAGGCGGAGGAGGTCAGCAGGCCGGTCTTGAAATCGACGTAGAAGTGGCCCTGGCTCGGGCCGTCGATGCCATAGGCCCAGTGCAGGCCGGTGTTGAACCACTGCGGGCTGTTCGGGGCCGCCATCTGGGCGGCCAGCATGAAGCGCATCTCGTCGAAGAAGGTGCGGGCGTCGGCTTCGGTGTCGAAATAGCCGCCCTTCCAGCCCCAATAGGTCCAGGTGCCGGCAAGACGGTCGAACACCTGCTTGGCCGAATGCTCACCGACGAAGCGCTTTTCCTTCGGCAGCGCGGCCAGCTTTTCCTGGTCGGCTTCCTTGCGCCACAGCCAGGACGGGACGGTGTTCTCTTCCACGGCGCGGAGCGCGGCGGGGACGCCGGCCTTGCGGAAATACTTCTGGGCCAGGATGTCGCTGGCGACCTGCGAGAAGTTGTCCGGCACCTCGATGCCGGTCTGCTGGAAGACGATCGTTCCATCCGGGTTGCGGATCTCGCTGGTCGCCTGGCGGAAACCGAGGCTGGCGTAGGCGTCCTGACCTTCGTGCGTGAAACGACGCTCGATCCGCATGATGAGACTGTCCCCTGCTTGGAGCACGCCGCGGCGGGCTCGAATGGAAATATGGTGCGACCCGTTCCGATGAAAGCGGCCGGCGGTTCTATCCGCCGTCCGGCCCGGCAACGCAGATGGCGCCGTACAAACAGGGGCCTCTTGCCCGACTGTCCGCCGTCGCCGCTGTGCTGCCGGGACCGGGGCCGCCGCTTGAGGCCGGCCGGGTCACGTGGGCCGCATCCTAGCCAGCGCGACGGGGCCAAGCAAGCCCCACTCTGCTAGATATTGTGGTTGACATGACCGAACCCCTCAAAACCTTGATCTTGTGGTGTTCAACCCGTTACCGGGGATCCTGTTCCCGCCCGCCAAGCAAATTTTTGAGGAGGCGGCGGCTGGGCCGCATCGCGGCCGGAAGGCACCAACTGTCGGCACTCAAATGGCCGCCGGTGCTGGAGATGACCGCGGCACTCCCCCGATTAGAGCGCAAAATGCGCCCGACCGCCAGAGCTTCCTTGCGGTGAAAATCAACATCTTGTTGCTAATATGCCGTTGTACCCACCACCGATTCGCCACGGGGCGACTCGGACCAAGCTGCCGGAATCCAAGGGGCGACTCGAAAAGGCCCGCCTTTCCCACCCCGAGTCGCTGCGGACTTGCCCGGGGTTCGGCACGGAAGAGGGGTAGTGGCAGCGCGCCCGCAACTATTTCATGCGATCCCGGTTGAGGCGCATGGAGCCAAGGTGGATCCCACGCGATCCTGGGGGAGGAGAGGCATCCATGCTGAAGATCACCCACAAGATGTGGTTTGCATTGCCTGCGCTGACACTGCTGGTCGGCATGGCGACTCCGCAAGGGGCCGTTGGACAGACGGTCATCATCGACGGCTCGACTCCGGCCGTCGGCGCCGCGGTGGAACGCAAGACCGGCCCCAGCGTCGACCAGTTGATGAACCGCAACGTCGTCGGCGCCGACGGGTCGAAGATCGGCACCGTCACCGACGTGATCCTCGACGACAAGGGCGAGGCCCAATACATCGTCATCCACTCGGGCGGCATTCTGGGCTTCGGCGGCAAGGACATCGCGGCCGACCTGACCCTGGCCGACCTGCGCACCGGCAGCGAGGCGATCCGTCTGCGCGAGGTGACCGCCGCCAGTGTCCGCGACATGCCAGAATTCCGCTACGACGACAGCATCACCTCGCTGACCCGCAGCCCGGAGCCGCGGCGGTAGGCGGCGGGTGCTTGGCAGCCGGGTGATAAACGCCCTCTCCCGCCCCAGGAGAGGGAGGGGACCCACAACAAAAAAGGCCGCGCCCCAAGCGGGACGCGGCCTTTCTCTTACACTTCCGGGAGATCGCGAGCCCCCTCCCTTCCTCTCGGCGGACCGAAGGTCCGTCCGATCGCCGAAGAGGAGGATGGCGTCAGACGATCACTCGTCGTTCTGCTGCTTGCGCTTCAGAGCGGCGCCCAGGATGTCGCCCAGCGAGGCGCCCGAGTCGGACGAACCGAACTCGGCCATCGCCTGCTTCTCTTCCTCCATCTCGCGGGCCTTGATGGACAGCGAGATGCGGCGGGAAGCGCGGTCGATCTGGGTGACCTTGGCGTCGACCTTCTCGCCAACGGCGAAACGGTCCGGGCGCTGTTCGGAACGGTCGCGGGACAGGTCCGACTTGCGGATGAAGCCGGTGTAGCCCTCGCCGACGGTCACTTCGATGCCGCCGTCCGTCACCTGCGTCACGGTGCAGGTCACGACCTCGTTCTTCTTCAGGCCGGCGGTGGCCGACTCGAACGGATCGCTGGCCAGCTGCTTGATGCCGAGGCTGATGCGCTCCTTCTCGACGTCGACGTCGAGAACCTTGACCTTGACGCGGTCGCCCTTCTTGTACTCGGCGATCGCCTCTTCACCCGACTTGTTCCAGTCGAGATCGGACATGTGGACCATGCCGTCGATGTCGCCCGGCAGGCCGACGAACAGACCGAACTCGGTGATGTTCTTGACTTCGCCTTCCAGCTCGGTGCCAGGACCGAACTTGTCGGTGAAGGTCTCCCACGGGTTGTCCAGGCACTGCTTCAGGCCGAGGCTGATGCGGCGCTTCTGCGGATCGACGTCCAGGACCATGACCTCGACTTCCTGCGAAGTCGACACGATCTTGCCCGGATGGACGTTCTTCTTGGTCCAGGACATTTCCGACACGTGGACCAGGCCCTCGATCCCCGGCTCCAGCTCCACGAAGGCGCCGTAGTCGGTGATGTTGGTGACGCGGCCCTTGAACTTCGCGCCGACCGGATACTTGGCCTCGACGCCTTCCCACGGGTCGGCTTCGAGCTGCTTCATGCCCAGGCTGATGCGCTGGGTTTCCGGGTTGAAGCGGATGACCTGGACCGTGACGGTCTGGCCGATCTGCAGGGCTTCCGACGGATGGTTGATGCGGCGCCACGCGATATCGGTGACGTGCAGCAGGCCATCGACGCCGCCCAGGTCGACGAACGCACCGTAGTCGGTGATGTTCTTGACGACGCCCTGGAGGATCTGGCCTTCCTTGAGGTTGGCCACCAGTTCCGAACGGGCCTCGGCGCGGCTCTCTTCGAGCACGGCGCGACGCGACACGACGATGTTGCCGCGCGAGCGGTCCATCTTCAGGATCTGGAACGGCTGCGGGGTGCCCAGCAGCGGGGAGATGTCGCGGACCGGACGGATGTCGACCTGGCTGCCCGGCAGGAAGGCGACGGCGCCCGACAGGTCGACCGTGAAGCCGCCCTTGACGCGGCCGAAGATGACGCCGGTGACGCGGGTCTGGTCGTTGAACGACTTCTCCAGCAGGGCCCAGGCCTCTTCGCGCTTCGCCTTCTCACGGCTCAGCATCGCCTCGCCGTTCTTGTCTTCCATCCGCTCGAGGTAGACCTCGACGGTGTCGCCCGCCTTCAGCTCGGGCGGCTGGCCGGCAACGGCGAATTCCTTCAGCGCGACGCGGCCTTCCGACTTCAGACCGACGTCGATGGTGACCATGTCGTTCTCGACGGCGACGACGCGTCCCTTGACGACCGTACCTTCGAGCGACTCGGCCGCGCCCAGCGACTCTTCGAGCAGAGACGCAAAGCTTTCCTTTTCGACCGTGCGGGCCAGTGACTGTGCCATTGAAACTCCTAAAGGTGGCGCGAAAGCGGCCCCGTTCCGGTCCCTCCCGCGGCAAAACGGGTGGGACCTCGACCGAACCGCCGCGCCGGGCACCACGCCCGGCGACTTGGTTGATGGTTTTCCATGGAGAGCGTCGGACCCGCCCGCGCCGCCACCGGCGGCCCGTCAACGGAAGTCGGAAGCGGCGGCTTTAGGCCGTGGGCTTCAGACCGGTTTTCGAACCGATGTGGGCGACCGCCATCGAGAACACCTGATCGGCATCGAGAGCGGACGTATCAAGCACAAAAGCGTCGACAGCCGGACGGAGCGGGGCCACCGCTCTCTGGCTGTCGCGCGCATCACGAGCCTTCATGTCCTCCAGGACATCGGAGGATATAGCCGGAATCCCCCGTCTCTGCAACTCCTTGAGTCGCCGTTCGGCCCGGACCTCCACCGAAGCGGTAACGAACAGTTTGGCCTGGGCATCGGGACAAACCACCGTTCCAATGTCGCGCCCGTCCAGAACCGCCCCCGGCGCACCGCCCGGCGGATGGGTGGCGAAGCGCCGCTGGAAGTCGAGCAGTGCGGCCCGCACCTCCGGCACCGCCGCCACCTTGCTGGCCGCCTGCGCCGCCTCGTCGGTGCGCAGGGCCACCTCCTGCAGGATCGGGTGCTCGGGGTGCAACTCATAGGCGGCGCGCGCCGCCGCGGCATTGTCGGCCGGATCGCCGCCGGCCCTGAGGACCGACACGCCGACCGCGCGGTACAGCACGCCGGTGTCGAGATGGGCGAAGCCGAAGGCGTCGGCGATGCGCTGCGACAGGGTGCCCTTGCCGCTGGCGGCCGGGCCGTCGATGGCGACGACGACCGCCCTGGCCGGGGTCTCCCGATTGGAAAGCGGCTGCGTCATCGCCTCACGCCTCACTGATCTTCGCGCCGAGCCCGTTCATCAGACCGACGAAGTCGGGGAAGCTGGTGTCGATGAAGGCGCCGTCGTCGACCGAAATCGGCTCTTCCGATGCCATGCCCAGCACCAGGAAGCTCATGGCGATGCGGTGGTCCATGGCGGTGGCGACGGTGGCGCCGCCCTTCGGCGGCTTGCCGGTGCCGTGAACCGTCAGGCTGTCGTCGGCACCGACCTCGACCGACACGCCGCAGCGGGTCAGGCCTTCCGCCACCATGGCGAGGCGGTCGCTCTCCTTCACCCGCAGTTCCTTCAGGCCCAGCATCACCGTGGTGCCCTCGGCACAGGCGGCGGCGGCGGCCAGGACCGGGTATTCGTCGATCATGCTCGGCGCGCGGTCGGCCGGCACCACGATGCCCTTCAGGGCGCTATGCCTCACCCGCAGATCGGCCACCGGCTCGCCCGCCTCGTCGCGGCGGTTCTCGAAGGCGATATCAGCGCCCATCTCCACCAGCGTGTCGTAGAGGCCGGTGCGGCGTGGGTTCATGCCGACGTCGTTCAGCAGCAACTCCGAGCCCGGCCGCAGCAGGGCGGCGACCGCCGGGAAGGCGGCGCTGCTGGGATCGGCCGGCACATGGATGGTGCGGCCGGTCAGTTCCGGCTGGCCGATGACGGTGACGGCCAGCGCGCCGTCCTCCAGCCGCTCGGTCGTCACGGTTGCGCCGAAATGGCGCAGCATCAGTTCGGTATGGTCGCGGGTCGGCTCCGCCTCGATCACCGTGGTGGCGCCGGCGGTGTTGAGGCCGGCCAGCAGGATCGCCGACTTGACCTGGGCGGAGGCCACCGGCAGACGATAGGTGATCGGGACCAGATCGCCGCTGCCGACCACGGTCAGCGGCAGCCGCCCGCCGGAGCGGCCGACGAAGCGGGCGCCCATCTCCTCCAGCGGCTTGGTGACGCGGGCCATCGGCCGCTTGTTCAGCGAGGCGTCGCCGGTGAAGACGCAGGTGATCGGATGGCCGGCGACCAGCCCCATCAGCAGGCGGGCGGCGGTGCCGCTGTTGCCCATGTCCAGAACCTGCGCCGGTTCCTGCAACGCTCCCAGCCCGACGCCGCGCACGCGCCAGACCCCGGCCCCCTGGCCGTTGTCTTCACGCTCCGCCTGAGCCCCCAGCAGGCGCATGGCCGCCGCGGTGTGCAGGACGTCCTCCCCTTCCAGCAGACCATGGATCACCGTCTCGCCCACGGCGATGGCGCCCAGCATCAGCGACCGATGCGAGATCGATTTGTCGCCGGGCACACGGATGCTGCCCCGGATCGCGCCGGTGGTGGTGGAGCGCAGCGGCCTTGCGTGCGTCATGGGACGGGTCCTTCGGATCGGAACGGGAAGCGGTTATGGCCGCCGTTCCTATCACAGCCCCCGCCCCGATGCGAGAGGATGGGCCCCTTTCCGTCCCCGCCAGAGCTTGTGCGGCGCACAAATGAAAAGAGGCCGCCCGAAGGCGGCCCCGAGTTCAAGGAGGAAACCAAATGGAGGAGTTGCACACTGTGCAGGTCGGTTCTAGCGAGTTATGGTTAACGCCCTGTAAAGGCAACCCCTGCCCGGGCGGGATACCTCTTTCCCGCTACCGCTGCGGCGCGGCGATCACCCGGCCGCTTCATCTTTTTTTTGACAAGCGTCTCAGGGCATGGCAAAGGGCGCCTCTTGAGAACCCCCTGATTTTTGTGACGGAGGACGTGGCGTGGCCAAACCCGAATGGGGCGTCAAGCGCATCTGCCCGAGCTGTGGCGCTCGTTACTATGACATGCGCAAGGACCCGCCGGTCTGCCCGAGCTGTGGCGCGCAGTTCGATCCCGAGGCTCTGCTGAAGTCCCGCAAGGCCCGTCCGGCCCCGGCCGACGACACCAAGAAGGTGGTGGCCGTGGCGGAGGACGAGGAAGAGGCCGAGGCTGAGACCGAGACCACCGAGCTGGAGGACGTCGAGGACGACATGTCCGTCGACGACATCGAGGAAGCCGACGACACCACCGAGGATGAGGACGACGTCCTGATCGAGGACACGTCGGAACTGGGTGAGGACGACATGGACGAGGTCGTCGATGTCGAAGGCGAGGACGAGGAGGAGCGCTGACCGGCGCCCTTTCCGGTGACTGCTTTCCGGTGAGTGCGGGAGGTCCGGCGGGGTGGTGAAAAAAAGCGCGAAAGGACGAATTTTCCGCTTGCATCACTCCACCGCCTGACTATTATCCCGCTCCACCAAGGCCGGACGGAAACGACCGGCCCCCAGAGTTAAAGGGGCCATAGCTCAGCTGGGAGAGCGCTACAATGGCATTGTAGAGGTCAGGAGTTCGATCCTCCTTGGCTCCACCAAATCGATCAAGGGCTCGGCGAGCAATCGCCGGGCCCTTGATGCTTTTGCGCCACGTTCCCGGCTGAACCGCCGGCTTTGCCCGTACTTGCGAATGCTGTCCGACCGGACGGGAATGCCGCCGCGCCTGCGGACGGCGGGACGGCCTTCCCAAGCGTCCGCTACTTCAGCCAGCGGTCGAACACCGCCTGATACTGGCCGGTGGCGACGGCCTGGTGCAGCCACTGGTCGACCCACAGCTTCAGCACGATGTCGCGCGGCAGCAGGAAGGCCTTTTCCGAAAAGTCGAAGGGCTTGTCCGGATGGACGGCGCACAGCTCCGGATGCAGCTTCTGCTGAAGCCGGGTCTCCACCGCATCGGTGATCATCAGGTCGGCCTTGCCGGCGACGATCTGGTCGAAGATGGTGACGTTGTCCGGATGCACCTCGATCTGGGCAGTGTGGATGTTGGCGCGGGCGAATTTCTCGTTGGTGCCGCCGGGGTTGACGATCAGGCGGACGCCGGGCTTGTCGATGTCGGCGACGGTCTGGAAGCGGTCCTTGTTCTCGCAGCGGGTGATCGGCGTCTTGCCGTCGCGCATCAGCGCATCGGAGAACAGCGCCTTCTTCTGCCGCTCCAGCGTCACGGAGACACCGCCGACGGCAATGTCATACTTGTCGGCCAGCAGGTCGGGCAGCAGGTTGCCCCACGTCGTCTTCACGAACTCAACCTTGACGCCCAGCGCCTTGCCCATGGCTTCGGCGAGGTCGATGTCCATGCCCTCGAACTTCTGGGTCTGCGGGTTCAGGTAGGTGAAGGGCTTGTAGTCGCCGGTGGTGCCGACGCGCAGCGTGCCCGCCGAGATCACCGCATCCAGCCGCGACTCCTGAGCGGTCGCTTGGGCGGCCGCTTGGGCGGAGGGAGCGGTCTGCGCTACGGCTCCGGTGGACGACAGGGCGGCGACGGCACAGACCAGAACCGCGCCGGCCGCGGCGGCAAGGCTCCGGCCGCTGCGGCGCAGGGTATGGACGGGCATGAAGATCCTCCCAATGCTTTGTTTGCCGACCGGATGGTACGGCGCAGGGAAGGATCTGGCGAGAGTCCGCGATCCGGATGTGCAGAGTTCAGCTATGCAACAATCGAAAAGCCGCGGAAGCCCAAAAATGGAGAAGGCCGCGAACCCGTTCCGGTTCGCGGCCTTCAGAATGGTGGGCGGTACTGGGATTGAACCAGTGACCCCTACGATGTCAACGTAGTGCTCTCCCGCTGAGCTAACCGCCCACTGTAGCGGCCGGTGGCGGAGCGTTTGGCGTCGTTCCGTCCGGCGTGGGCGGGTGTATACCGACCTCCTTGCCGACACGCAAGCCCTTTCATGGCCCCACCCGCTTTTTTTATCCACCGGCGATAGAGCGGCGACCGATCCCGTGACAGAGGTCCCGTGACACGGCGGCTGGTGTCCATTACATCATTCGACCATGGACGCCTCCTTCGACGCGCAGCGCGACGCCGGCGCCGGCCCCGATCCGGACGCCGACGCTCAGCCGCCCAACGCCCCGGCCTTCGAAATCCTGGCCCCGCAGAGCCAGAGGCTGCCGCTCGTGCTGGCGTCGCCGCACAGCGGGAACGCTTATTCCGCCGCGTTTCTCGCCTCATCCCGCCTGGATGCCCGCGCGTTGCGCAAGTCGGAGGACTGCTTCGTCGACGAGATCTTCGCCTTCGCTCCCGGCTTGGGCGTGCCGCTGATCCGCGCCCTGTTTCCGCGCGCCTATCTGGACGTGAACCGCGAGGCCTACGAGCTGGACCCGGAGATGTTCGCCGATCCGCTGCCGGCCTATGTCAACACCCGTTCGCCCCGGGTGGCGGCGGGGTTGGGCACCATCGCCCGTGTGGTCGCCAACGGCGAGGACATCTACAAGGGCAAGCTGCGCTTCGCCGATGCGCTGGACCGGGTCAGCCGCTGCTACACCCCCTATCACAACGCCCTGCGCCAGTTGGTGGACGCAACCCGCGACGCCTTCGGCCACGTGCTGCTGATCGACTGCCATTCCATGCCGTCCGCCAGCGCCGCCAGCGATGGACGGCGGGGCGGCGGGCGGGGCGGCGGGCGCGGCGCCAGCCATCCCGACATCGTGCTGGGCGACTGTTTCGGCAACGCCTGCGCCCCGGCGGTGATCGACGCGGCGGAGGAGTATCTGTGCGGGCTGGGCTATGCCGTCAGCCGCAACAATCCCTATGCCGGCGGCTACACCACCCGTCATTACGGCCGGCCGCGCCAGGGCATCCACACGCTTCAGATCGAAATCGCCCGCGACCTCTACATGGACGAGGCGGCGCTGACACGCCTGCCCTACCTGGACGTTCTCGCCCGCCACATGACGGAACTGGTCGACACGCTGGGCCTGCTGCCGCCCCACGGGCTGGGTCCGCGCTGATCCGCGGATGAGACGCCCTTAAGGGACCATTGCCCCGTCTCTGCCACAGTTTCGCCCTATCACGTCAGGGCCAAGCTTCGGCTTGGCACCGCTGCGACCTCTTCCGGGGCGGCGCGCTGTCGCGTCGGCTCCGAGTGCCTTTGGCACAAAAAAAGGGCCGCGGGCGGACCCGCGGCCTCAGTCTAGGGAGGAAACGCCCAAGAAGTGCGTTACGCCAACGTCCACGCCGAGGCGCGACCGTTGCCGCACTGCACAATATGAACGCGGCGCCGCCCGGCTTCAAGCCCAAAAAAGAATTTCTTATTCATTACATTGCGTTAACCGGAGTTGGAGATATCGCGAACCGGATAGCGCCTCAGCAAGTCATGCTGCGCCGCACCATAACCCTTCGTGGAGTGATCTGACCCAAAGGACAGGGAGCGCCGGACCTTCGGACCAGCGTCTTGAGCTTGACGGCCGGCGCTCGGAACCAAGCCCGCCCATCGTCGTTTCGTAGTGGACCCGTAAAGGGTGTCCACAAGGACAGCCGGACTTCGCGGACTGCGGAACGCCCTGCCGGCGGCCAATAAGGAGAAGAACATCGTGAGCAGGCTCGTCGTCGTATCCAACCGGGTGGCCCTGATGGAAGAGGGCAAACAGGCGGCCGGTGGTCTCGCCGTCGCCATCCTGGCCGCCTTGAAGAAGACCGGCGGCATCTGGTTCGGATGGAGCGGAAAGGTCGTCGATGGCGAGTCCCAGGCGGAACCGACACGAACGGAGGCCGGCAAGCTGACCTATGCCACGCTGGATCTGGGCCGCCGCGACCACGAGGAATATTACAACGGCTTCGCCAACCAGACCTTATGGCCGCTGTTCCATTACCGGCTGGGCCTGATCTCGGTAAACCGGCGCACGCGCGAAGGATACGAGCGGGTCAACGCCTATTTCGCCGACAAGCTGGAGCCGCTGCTGCGCCCGGACGACATGATCTGGGTCCACGACTATCACCTCATCCCCTTCGGCGACGAACTGCGCCGCCGCGGCTGTTCGCAGCGCATGGGCTTCTTCCTGCACACGCCCTTCCCGCCGCCGGAACTGCTGACCGCCCTGCCCAACCACCGCGACCTGATCCGCGAACTGTGCGCCTACGATCTGGTCGGCTTCCACACCGCAACGGACATGCGCGGCTTCTGCGATTACATTCGCACCGAAACCGACGGCACGGTCGAGCAGCGCGGCGCCTACGGCACGGCGATGATCCGCGCCTTCGGCCGCACCCTGCTGGCGAAGGTCTTTCCCATCAGCATCGACACCCCGGCGCTGGAAAGCCTGGCCCGCACCGCCGGCCGCTCGCGGCAGGCCGAACGGCTGCGCGAAAGTCTGGTCGGCCGCCGCCTGATCATCGGCGTCGACCGGCTCGACTATTCGAAGGGCCTGCCGCAGCGCTTCGCCGCCTTCGAACAGCTTCTGGAAAGCTATCCGGAGCATTGCAACCGCGTCTCCTTCCTGCAGGTCGCCCCGCCCAGCCGAGAGGACGTGCCGGAATACATCGCCATCCGCCGCGAACTGTCGGAGATGGCCGGCCGCATCAACGGCCGATTCGCTGAGTTCGATTGGCAGCCGATCCGCTACCTGAACCGCAGCTTCGGCCAGCGCGTGCTGGCGGGCTTCTACCGGCTGGCCAATGTCGGGCTGGTGACGCCGCTGCGCGACGGCATGAATCTGGTCGCCAAGGAATATGTCGCCTGCCAGGACGCGGACAATCCGGGTGTGCTGGTGCTGTCACAGTTCGCCGGCGCCGCCCACGAGATGGGCGAAGCGCTGATCGTCAACCCCTTCGACATCGAGGGCGTCGGCGACGCGCTGCAGCGGGCGCTGACCATGCCGCTGGGCGAGCGCAAGGAACGCCACGCCGCCCTGATGCAGACCCTGCGCCGGCACGACATCAGCTGGTGGCGTGAAAGCTATGTGGACGCGCTGACCCGGGCACCGTATGACTTTCCGGTCAACTGAGCATCCGCTCGGTCCATCAAACGAGCATCCGCTCGGCCCACCAACAACGCAGACCCGGATCCATGGCCGCCGATCTCTCCTCCACCCCGGCTCCCATCCTTGTCGCCGACATCGGCGGCACCAATGCCCGCTTCGGCCTGATCGACGGCCGGATCGTGCGCGACACCCGCGTGCTGCGCTGCGCCGATTACGCCTCGATCGAGGATGCGACGAACGCCTATCTGTCGGCGGTCGGTCTGGCGGCAGTCGGCACTCCCGGCCGGCCGCGGCGCGGCGCCTTCGCGGTGGCCGGGCCGGTCACCGGCGACCACATCGCCATGACCAATCTGGTCTGGCAGTTCTCCGTCAACCGGGTGCGCGACGCCCTGGGGCTGGACGGACTGGTCGTCATCAACGACTTCACCGCCGTCGCCCTGTCGGTGCCGCGTCTGGCTGACGAGGACCGGCGCCAGATCGGCGACGGCGCGCCACAGCCGGGGGCCGTGGTCGGGGTTCTGGGGCCGGGCAGCGGGCTGGGCGTGTCCGGTCTGGTGCCGGGCGCCAACGGCCGCTGGACCGCGCTGTCGGGCGAGGGCGGCCATGTCAGCATGGCGCCGATCAGCGACCGCGAGAGCGCCGTGCTGGGCCAGCTGCGCAAGAGCTTCGACCATGTCTCGGCCGAGCGGGTGCTGTCCGGGCCGGGCCTCGTCAACCTCTATGGCGCGCTGTCGATCCTGGATGGGCGGGAACCGGCCGCCCTCACCCCCGCCCAGGTGGCCGACAACGCCCTGACCGGCAGCGAACCCCATTGCGTGGAGGCGGTGGAGATGTTCTGCGCCATGCTGGGCACCGTCGCCGGCAACCTCGCTTTGACGCTGGGCGCACGCGGCGGCGTCTATATCGCCGGCGGCATCGTGCCGAAGCTGGGCACGCTGTTCACCCACTCCCGCTTCCGCAAGCGCTTCACGGAAAAGGGCCGCATGCGCGACTTCCTGGCCCCGATCCCCACCTATGTCATCACTCATGACCTGCCCGCCTTCCTGGGCCTCGCCGAGGCCGCCGGGGCGGAGTAAGGATCGCGGGGTAAGGTGCGCAGGATAAGGTTCGCCCCACTTGCCGCTTGAACCGGTGGGGCGGACCCCACATGGTTGTTCCTATCCCTTTCGGATTCGCAACGGAACACCATGCCCGCCGACCTTCGTGTCCGCTTCCTGCACCCGTCGGGCGCCATCGGCCCCGGCAAGATCGCCCTGCTGGAGGCCATCGACCGCACCGGCTCGATCTCCGCCGCCGCGCGCTCGCTGGACATGACCTTCCGCCGCGCCTGGTTCCTGGTGGAGACGATGAACACCGCCTTCCGCGAGCCGGTGATCCGCACCAGCGTCGGCGGGCGGGAAGGCGGCGGCGCCGGCCTGACCCCGCTGGGCCAGGAGGTGGTCGCCCGCTACCGCCGGACCCAGGAAGAGGCGCGCAAGGCCGCCGAGCCGCACCTGCGCTGGCTGGACGAGGTGCTGAAGGAGGAAGCTCCCGAAGAAATGCCCGGCACAGGTCCGGCCGGAACGGGCTAACGCCTCCGGAGGGCTTCACCCTGTCCGGGGGCGGTCGAATTGGGCACTGGCGCACCGGGACCGTCGCGCCTAAAAGATGCCTTGTGCACCGCAACGGCAGCGACGAAGGGCGGACCATTCATGATGAAGCGTCTTTACGACTGGACCATGGCCAAGGCCGCGTCGAAGGATTCGACCGCTTGGCTGGCCGGGGTATCCTTTGCCGAAAGCTCCTTCTTCCCGCTGCCGCCGGACCTGCTGCTGGTGCCGATGGTCATGGCCAACCGCAAGGCGGCGTGGAAGCTGGCGACGATCTGCACGCTGGCCTCCGTCGTCGGCGGCATCGCCGGCTACATGATCGGCTATTTCCTGTACGAGACGATCGGCCGCTGGGTGATCGATTTCTATCACCTGACCGACAAGTTCGAGCAGCTGCGCCACACCTTCGTCGAGTATGGGGCCGAGATCCTCATCATCAAGGGCATGACGCCCATCCCCTACAAGCTGCTGACCATCACCGCCGGCGTCGCGCATCTGCCGCTGTGGGTGTTCATCGGCGCCTCGATCATCTCGCGGTCGATCCGCTTCTATCTGGTGGCGGCGCTTCTGTACTTCTTCGGTCCGCCGATCCGCGCCTTCATCGAAAAGCGGCTGACCCTGGTCACCAGCGTGTTCGCGGTGGCGCTGGTCGGCGGCTTTCTGGTGGTGAAGCTGCTGTAGGCCGCCACCTCTTCCCAGACAGACAGGACCTCCATGCCTCCGCGCGGGCGCCCGCCCCAACCCAGCCGCGCCCGTTCCCGGACCGCCGCCCATCCCTCCCCCTCCGTCCCGGCACCCGACGGCGTCGACCAGCGCAAGCTGTTCCGCGTCGCCGGGCTGGCTGCCGTCTCAGCCCTGTTCACCCATGAGCCGGAGCGGGTGGAGCGCCTGTTCTTCGACGAGCGGCTGAAACCGGCGGTGGGCGCCTACTGCAAGGCGATGGCGGCGGCCCGCAAGCCCTACCGCATGGTGGAGGCGGACGAACTGGCGAAGGTCGCCGGCACCGTGCTGCATGGCGGGGTGGTGGCGCTGATGGCGCCGCGGACACTGCCGCTGTTCGATACGGAGGCCGCGCGCCGGGCGGCGGAGCCGCTGCTGATCCTCGACGGCGTCGGCAACCCGCACAATCTGGGCGCCATCCTGCGCACCGCCGCCTTCTTCGGCCTGCCCCGCGTCCTAGTCTCCGACCATCCTGGCCAGGCCCTGCCGTCGGAAGCCGCCTATCGCGTGGCGGAGGGCGGGTTCGAGTGGGTGACGCTGGAGCGAGCCCCCGCCCTGCCGGCCGTGCTGAAGCGGCTGCGCGCCAGCCACCGGGTGTTCGGAACGACGCTGGACCAGACCCGGCCGACGGTCGATGCCGGCGCGCTGACCGGCTGGCGCGGCAAACAGAGTGTGAAGCCGCCGGCCGTCGTGCTGGGCAACGAGGAGGACGGCATCCCGCCGGCCACGCTGGCAGCCTGCGAGGCGGTGCTGACCATCCCCGGCAGCGGGCGCGTCCAGTCGCTGAACGTCGCCGCCACCGCCGCCATCCTCATCCACGCGCTGGCCGCCGGGTAAGCCGGCTTAACCGAGCGCCGCGATCAGCACCACCGCAACCACGGCCATGGAAGCCAGCGGCAGCAGTTCCACGCCGTCACGCTTCCATGTCGGCGCATTGCCGTGATGGCCGCCGGCATGGCCGTCCGCGATGTCGTCGGCCCAGCCATGGCGCGACGGAACCGCACCCGGAGCCGACACCGCCGGGGCCGCCGGGCTCGCCATATCCACCACACCGTCGCCGCGGTGATAGTCGCCGCGCTGGCGCGCCAAAGCCGGATTGGGGCGGCCGCGCATCAGGCGGGAATCGTCCAGTTCGACCTCGACTCCGGCAGCCTCCACCCGCTCGATCACCGCGGCGGTTTCCTCCGGGGTCATGGTATCGACAGGCAGGATCTCGCCCAGCGCTTCGGCGCTCAGGCGGTTGCCGTTGCGGCGGCCACGATCGATCAGCGACTGGATGAGACGGTCGTCTGTGCTGCTGGCCATGATGGCTCTCCTTGTTCAAGATCCTCGCGGGTCCTCTGGTCAAACGCATGGAAACGCCCGAAGGTTCACGACACCTCCCTTCCCGCCTTCCGCCCCCTGCGCCACCTTGCCGCGGTCGGCCCGCCACCCGACATAAGTGGTCCCTCCAACGGATCGTCATCGGTCCACAGGATCGTCATTGATGGGAGACTCGACCATGCTGGGGCATTTTCTGCGCAAGCCGGCGACGCTGCCGACGCCGGAGGAGGCGCTGCCCGGCCGCAGCCAACCCGTTCCGGTTCCCGAACAGCATCACGTCAACGGCCATCGCCTGACCGGACCCTATCCGCCGGGGCTGGAGGTCATCGACCTCGGGCTCGGCTGCTTCTGGGGGGCGGAGCGCAAGTTCTGGCAGCTTCCCGGCGTCTGGGTGACCGCCGTCGGCTATCAGGGCGGCCACACCCCGAATCCGACCTATGAAGAGGTCTGTTCCGGCCGCACCGGCCATACCGAGGCGGTGCGCGTCGTCTACGACCCGGCGATGGTGAAGGTCGAGGATCTGCTGCGCGTCTTCTGGGAATCGCACGACCCGACCCAGGGCATGCGCCAGGGCAACGATGTCGGCACCCAATACCGCTCCGCCGTCTACACCCACAGCCCCGCCCAGCAGGCGGCGGCGGAGTCGACTCTGGCCGCCTATCAGGAGCGGCTGGCCCAGGCCGGCTACGGCCCGATCACCACCGAGATCCGCGAGGCCCCACCCTTCTACTTCGCCGAAGGCTACCACCAGCAGTATCTCGCCAAGAATCCCAACGGCTATTGCGGGCTGGGCGGCACCGGCGTCACCTGCGCGGCGTGATTGGCGCGGCCTGATGATGCGCGGGTAAACACAGGGGTGCGGCGCCCCTGCCGGGCTTAGCCCTTGCGGTTGCGCCACACCGGCCCTTGCGGGTATGGTTCGGGCGGCTCTTGAAAGCTCCGGCGGCGTTACCCCGCGGGAGCGCCGCCCGTCCAGCTGCGATTGTCATGACCAAGGAAAGAACCGAGCTGGCGACGCCGTATCTCAGCGGCCTGCTCGAATTCTGGCTCACCAAATCCGTCGCCGGCCGTCCGCCGGTCCCCAGCAGCATCGCCCCGGCCGATTTGCGGCCGTGGAAGGACAACATCGCCGTGTTCGAGGTGATCGGGGAGGAATCCGGCACCTTCGTCTATTCCTATTACGGCAAGGCGCTGGCCGCCGCCTTCGGCCAGTCGCGCCTGGGCGCCACGCTGGACGATCTGCCGCCCGAACAGCGGGCATTGCTGCAGCCGGAATACGAGACGGTGCGCCGCGAACGGCTGCCCGTCGCCCGTGTCCACACCGCCGTCTTCAGCGGGCGCACCCGCAGCTTCGAACGGCTGGTGCTGCCGATGTCCAGCGACGGGGTCAGCATCGACAAACTGCTGGTCGCCGCCTACGAGATGACGCCGCGCGAGCTGGCGGCGCGCCCACCCCTGCCGGGCGGCTCCTCCTCCGGTCCAGTCCCCCTCACCGTTCAGAAGCCGGGAGCCTCGGCATGACCCCGCGTATGCCGCATCTCGCCGCCCCGCCCACCCAGGCGGGCGTGGTGACCGCCGACGAGTTCAATCTGTGGTGCGCGCTGAACGGCCGCCCCTTCAACCTCGTCCCCAACCCGCGCCCCGACGGCCGCGTGATGTGGGATGTGGAGGTTCTGCCCGGCACGCCGCGCGCCGGCACCGTCTATTCCACCAACCTGTCGGACGAGGCGCTGGCGGTGGTCGCCGGCTTCGCCTTCCTGTCCGGCGTCGAATGGGCCTATGAGGCGCGCGACCCGGCGGAGGCCGAAGCGCCCGCCGCCGCCCCGTGCGAGGCCGCCCCGGCTGCCGCAGCCCCCGTTCCGGCCCCCATGCCGGCGGCGGCGGCACCCTGCGCGCCCGCCGCTCCGGCGGAGCCGGTGGAGTATCCCGCCGTCTACTCGCTGCCCGCCGTCTCGCTGCTGCAGAACCCGCCGCCGCGCCCGGTCCAGCAGCATGACGAATCGGTGCTGGCCCGCAACGCGCGGATGCTGGAAACCGTCCTGAAGAACTTCCGCGTCCGCGGCGAGATCATGGACGTGCGCCCCGGCCCGGTGGTGACGCTGTACGAGTTCGAGCCGGCCCCCGGCACCAAGTCGGCGACCGTCATCAACCTGACCGACGACATCGCCCGCTCGATGAGCGTGGTGACCGCCCGCATCGCCATCGTCCCCGGCCGCAGCGTCATCGGCGTCGAGCTGCCGAACCCGGTGCGCGAGATGGTCTATTTGCGCGAAAGCTTCGACCACGACGCCTTCCGCAACACCACGGCGCAGCTCGCCATCGCGCTGGGCAAGGACATCAGCGGCGAGCCGGTGGTGGCCGACCTCGCCCGCATGCCGCACCTGCTGGTCGCCGGCACCACCGGCTCGGGCAAGTCGGTGGCGATCAACACCATGATCCTGTCGCTGCTCTACCGGCTGCCGCCGGAGCGCTGCCGCTTCATCATGGTCGATCCCAAGATGCTGGAGCTGTCGGTCTATGACGGCATCCCGCACCTGCTGACCCCCGTCGTCACCGATCCCAAGAAGGCGGTGGTCGCCCTGCGCTGGGCCGTGCGCGAGATGGAAAGCCGCTACGAGGCGATGTCCAAGCTCGGCGTGCGCAACATCGAGGGCTACAACGCCCGCATGACGGAGATGATCGCCGCCGGCGAGAAGATGCCGCGCCGCGCCCCGGCGCCGGGCGAGCCGGAGAACGTCTTCGACCTGACGCCGTCGGAACCGACGCCGCTGCCCTATATCGTCGTGATCGTCGACGAGATGGCCGACCTGATGCTGGTCGCCGGCAAGGAGATCGAGGCGGCGATCCAGCGTCTCGCCCAGATGGCGCGCGCCGCCGGCATCCACCTGATCATGGCGACGCAGCGTCCCTCGGTCGACGTCATCACCGGCACCATCAAGGCCA